>SKKJ01000281.1 GCA_007121575.1 Natronomonas sp. | reverse complement strand
TTATCTGTTATAAAGGATTGGACGAATTCCCCCGTTTGGATCACGATGTACAGCCGAAGGCACAGTTTCGAGTGGAGGATATGAACCTCGGGGCAGACTTTGAGAGATTCGAAGCGATCGATCCCAATGGTCGAGGTCGACACCAACGTTGATGCGCCCGTCGAGAGTTTCACACAGAAGGTTCGATGGCTCAATCACCCACACTATCTGTCGACGAGACGGATGGAAGAACAACCAAGGTATAGCCGCCCACACAGAGCGTATGGACCGACTGTTCGCGCCGTGGCGTATCGAGTACGTGAAACGCGAGGACGGAAGCGACATCGAGGGCTGTCCGTTCTGTGTGCTTCCCGAGCGCGAAGACGCTCGAGCGGCGCTCGTCGTCGCCGAGTGCGAACACGCGTTCGTGTTGTTGAACAACTCGCCGTACAACCCCGGCCACGTCATGGTGATCCCCCGGACGCACACCGGCGCGTACACCGATCTCGACGAACGGACGCTCATCGATCACGCGCGGCTCAAACAGCGCGCCATCGAGGCGATCGAGGTGGCGTTCGACCCAGACGGCGTCAACACCGGGCTCAATCTCGGACAGTTTTCGGGCGGCTCGATCCACGATCACCTCCACACCCACATCGTCCCGCGATGGGCCGGCGATACCAATTTCATGCCGATCCTCTCGGGGACGAAGGTGATCGTTCAGGCGGTCGAAGAGACCTACGAACAGCTTCACGACGCCTTCGAGACACAGCCGGACACGCGGCTCACCGACAGCGGTTCGGTGTATATCGAGTTTTGAACGGGATCGGACGGCAATCCTCGCGAGTACGGCATCGATCCGTATAAAAGCGTATTGGACCGGTGCCGAAATGTGGCGGGTAACACCGCAGAGAAAGCGTTTCACCAACTCGAACATTCGATCCGTCAAATCCGATGACTTATCAGGGCGGTTCGGGTACACCGTACGAGTACGATGAGTCAGCGGGCGCTCGCCGAATCCGATCTCGAAGCCGCGGACGCAAAGCGCGGATTCACCCGCGCGAGCCTCGCGAACGTCCTCGGGAACGCCCTCAAGATCGTCGTCGAGGGTGCCGTTGGACTCGCGTTTGGCTCGGTCGCGCTGCTCGCCGACGCCGCTCACTCGGTCGCGGATCTGGTCGCGAGTATCGTCGTTTTGATCTGGGGGCGCAACGTCTACGCAGACCCCGACGATCGACACCCACACGGCCACCAGCGGATCGAGCCGCTCGCCGCGCTTTTCGTCGGTAGCGTCATCGTCCTCCTCGGGCTCAACCTCCTGTATGAATCGGCCCGGGGGATCCTCGAAGGGGTGACGGTCACCTTTAGCCCGCTTTTGATCGGTGCGCTGCTCTTTGCGATGGCCGATATGTACCTCATCTATTGGTATACGACGCGGGTCAACGAGACCGTCGACTCCTCGGCGCTCGCCGCGCTCGCGATCGATTGTCGCAACGACATTTACACGTCGATCGCGGCGTTGGTCGGCGTCATCGGCGTCTTCTTCGGCCTCTCGGTGCTCGATGCCGTCGCGGGCGGTCTCGTCAGCGTCCTCGTCGTCTATCAGGGCATCGAGATCGGCCGAGAGAACATCTCGTATCTGATCGGTGCCGCCCCGAGCGACGAGCAGCGCCGAGAAGTCGTCGAAACGCTCCGATCGCATCCCGAAGTCGAAGGCGTCCACGATCTCGTCGTCTTCTATGACGGCACGGAACTCGAAGTCGAAGCCCACGTCGAGGTCGACGGCGGGTTGACGCTCGTCGAGGCTCACGATCTCGAGACCGAGCTCGTTTTCGCGTTGCGAGAACTCGACGACGTCGGTGATGTCCACCTCCATCTCGATCCGGCGGGGATCGGCGAATGGAAAGACGCGACGGACGATTGAGGTTGGAAAGCATTAACCCGGTTCGGATTGAAGCACCCCACAAGAATGAGCAAAGACGTCAAGCCGACGCGGAAGAACCTCATGGCGATCGAGGACCGCATCGAGCTCTCAGAGCGGGGTCACGACACGCTCGAAAAGAAACGCGACGGGCTGATCATGGAGTTCATGGACATCCTCGATCAGGCCCAAGACGTTCGCGCGAACCTCGAAGACAACTACGACCGCGCCCAGCGGAATATCAATATGGCGCGAGCGATGGAAGGCGATGTCGCGGTCCGCGGTGCCGCCGCCGCGCTCAAAGAGCACCCGGAGATCACCTCCCAATCGAAGAACATCATGGGTGTCGTCGTCCCACAGATCGAATCGACCAAGGTGAGAAAATCGCTCGATCAGCGTGGCTACGGGCTGGTCGGCACCTCCGCGCGGATCGATGAAGCCGCCGACGCCTACGAAGAGTTGCTCGAATCGGTCATCCTCGCCGCCGAAGTCGAGACGGCGATGAAAAAGATGCTCTCGGAGATCGAAAAGACCAAACGCCGGGTCAACGCGTTGGAGTTCAAACTCCTCCCCGAACTCTATGACGGCCAAGAGTACATCGAGCAGAAACTCGAAGAGCAAGAGCGCGAAGAGATCTTCCGGATGAAGAAGATCAAAGCGAAAAAAGAAGAACAAGAGAGCGAAGCGGCCGAAGAGACGCCCGTTGCCGAACCGATTACGGCGGACGACTGACGACGCCGGGGATAACAGAGCCGGAAAAGCCCATTTTACTCGTATGTTGACTCGCGAACGGGCGATTCGCGACCGTTCATCGACTCGATCGAGAGTTCATACCACTCGACATCGAGTTCATCGGTCGGTTCGTTGAACACCGAGAGACTCACCAAGCTTGCACACTCGGCGAAGATCTCGGCGGCATCGACCGCATCCGGCGTATCGTTCGGGATCGAAACCAACGAGCCGTTGAGGATAACGCTCCGCCAATCGTCGACATCGTTCCACTCGTAGGTGGTGAGCGATACCGCGACGCTTGCGTCGAGTGCCGCTCGCTTCTTGCTGTCCGCACTGAAGACGAGCTGAAAGATACATCGATTTTCGAGCACATCGTAGCCGAACGAGATCGGCACGCCGTAGGGTTCATCACCGCCGAAAGAGAGAACGCCGTGTCCCTGCCGAGCGAGAAATTCGGCGATTTCCCGTTCATTCATCTCCACACCATATCGTTCCATACGAATCGCTCTACAGCAGGCCATTAAAACACGCCGGAAAATCTCAAAAACCAGCCGACAACGGGACGTTCTTCCGTTCGGGTGTGATATCCGATGGTATGGAGTGTCCGAACTGCGCCGCCAGAACCGTGGTGTTCGACGTCCCCTCCGAATATCGCGAGCACGTCCCCGAGAACGCCCAACGCGCTTCAGTGTGTCCCGAATGTCTCACGCTCGGCGCAGCCGAAACCGAACCGGCAGTCGCCGAACCGCGATTCGAGCTGATTTCGAGCGCATTTCCGGACGGTGAAGCCGCCGTTCCGCTCGCGATCGGGATCGGCCTCCTGGATTCGCTCGCGCTCAACCGAACGTCGATCGAAGCGCTCTTTCGCGCTGCTGAAGCCGCAGGGGCCGATCCGCTGTTGTTGCTCGATCGGTTACACGTTCAGGGCGGCACGAACCCGGATTTCGATCTCAGTCGGCGACGACACCAGATCGAGCAATTGCTGGAGTGAAACTCATCGCGAACGCACCGCCGATAGAAACGCCTCGGGACTCAGATCCCACGGGATGAACTGAAGGGTCTCTAAAACGCCGTTCGCGACGGCGATGAGAAGTATCATATAAATCACGTTCCCGAACGCCGAGAGGAGAACGAACCGTCGCTGTGGATAGCTGTTCAATCCCGCGACGATCGTCATCAATCCTCGAAACCCCGGGGTCGCGTTCGAGAGCCAGATCGCGTGGCCGCCGAACCGATCGAACTGCCGGTTGATGAGTTTGATCCGGCGGACGCCGATTCGGTCTT
>SKKJ01000286.1 GCA_007121575.1 Natronomonas sp. | reverse complement strand
TACCGCGAGAACGATATTGTCGGATCGAAGCGGTCCCTCCGTGGTTCGAACACGAACCGTGTCGGCTTCGCGCTCCAGACCGGTAACGGTCCGTTCGATGAGCACCTCTTCGAGCCCCGATCGGTCGATCACGTGTTCGGCGTGATCGAGAAAGAGCGCTAACGAGGGTCGAGGCGGATGGTTCGGCGTCGGATGTAGTTCGCCCTCGCGGTCGTGGCCCTCCGCGAACGTTTCGAGACCGAACGGGTCCGAACCGATGTGCTGGACGAACGTCGACCGAAGCGACTCCATTCCACACGCCCGGGCTTTCTCTTTGAACGCACCGAGGAACTCCCCCCGTTGATCGACCACGGCGATCTCCTCGCGTGGGATACCTGCTCGCAACAATGCGCGGGCGATATACGTGCCGTGGATCCCCCCACCGACGATGAGCCACTCGAAGCTCACAGCCCGACCACCAGCCGTCCGAGCCACGCGATCGCGGCCGCGAAGACGATCGCCGCGATTGCCTGTCGTGTGATCATCTTCAGCGCCCATCGAGGTGAAACCTCTCGGGCGACGGTGATCGCCGTGACCAAACAGGGTAACAGGACGCCGGCGAGATAGACCGCGACCAACACTTGAAGCGGCGAAAGTGCGACCGCCGAGGGAGCGGCGGTCAACAGCGCGATCCCGTCTTTCCTGATCGAAGCGAGCACGACCGCGAGCGCGGCGTCCGCGGGGAGCGCAAACAGCGCCATCGCCGGACCGAGCACTCCGCCGAGGGCGTCGATAACCCCCAACTCGTCGAGCGCGGCGGCGACGAACGTGATGAGGACGAACACCGGAAGCGCTTTCACGAAGAACTCTCGGAGGGCGCTCCACGCTTCGCGGGCGACTGCCTTCGGGCTCGGCCGCTGTAAGAACGTCCGTCGATCGATAACCGTCTCGGCGTTGCGCGCCTCGGGCGGTGCGATCACCGCGACGTAAATGACGGTCGTCACGGCGAGAATAAGCAGATACGGTCCCGCGAGCCAACTCATTCCGACGGCGGCAAAGACCGCGAGCGTCGCCGGGAACTGATACGAGCACGCGGAGCCGAACGAGATTGCTGAGATCGTCGTACACCGGGTGCAATCCGAACACGAGCGGGTGTTGACGACGGCGGGAACGTTACAGCCGAATCCCATCACGACGCGGACGAGATCGCGACCGGTGAGTCCCACTCGTCGCATCTGTGGATGGACCGAGACCGTCGCCCTCGTTAACAGCCCCGACGTCTTGTAGATCCCGATAACGACGGCGAAGATGAGCATCGTCGGCCCGGCCCAGACGAACAGGAACGGTCCCATCGAAAGGAACCCGTACTCGTTCGCGAGCATCGTCGCCATCGGCTCCGGCAGCGTCGCGGCCCACTCGACGAGCGGCTCGAACGCGGCCCCGACGATCGGATCGATCTCGCCCGCGACCGTGTTCGCGAACCAGACTGCGAGCGCCGCCGGAACACACAACAACAGCACGCTCACCAGCGAACCGACGTATGGCCATTCGAAAATCGACTCCGGTGGTTCGATCCGTCTCCCGATGCGATGGGTCGTCTCTCCGGCGAAGACGCCGGGTTGTTCGAGCGCACGAGATATCCGATCGGCCGCGTCAGGCCTGTTGTTCGTCGCGCTCCGGAACCTCGGCTCGTCGCGATCGAGCGCGTGACCTCGGTCGCTTTCGTCGATCGGCACGCCACCGTCCGCGATCGGTCGCGTGACGTTTCGGGCATCGACGGGGACGATCGGTACACCGATATCGGCGCTCAACTGCTCTAGTGCCCGTCCCGTTTCGGTTCGCTGTTCGACCTTATCCCAGAAGGTAACGACGATTGCCCCGAGCCGTCCTTCGACCAACGGCAGAAGCTCCGAGAGGTCTCTATCGATATCCGTCGCGGGGACCACCAGTAGTACCCGTTCGTCGTCGGCCACTTCCGAAAGCGCGCTTCGCGTCGCTTCCGTGTCCGAATCGAGGACGATACCCGGCGTATCGACGAACTCGTAGCCGTCGGTGCCGTATCGTTCACTCCGAACCGTCGTCCCACGGAAATTCCCGCTCGTGGGTCGCTCACCGGTCAGTGACGCTACGAGCTCCGATTTTCCGACGCTCTCTTTGCCGATCACGACGACGGTCATCGACGCGGGTTCTCGCGATGAGGTGTCCTGTCTCATGTCGTCTCAACAGTCGCAGTCGATCGGATCACAGCACGAGAGGTCGTCCAGAAACATATCGGAATTTCGATATATTCCGAGCGCGTCGGTGTCCACGCCGAGTCGGTCACCGATCGTTTCGGCGATCACGGGAAACCGCGACCGGAACTTGTAGATGAAACAGAACGCCTGACCGGCGTGCGCGACGGCCGGACCGGCGAGAAACAGACCCGGTGTATCCGGCGATTCGTCCCGGTCGCTCAATCGGATCGAGCCGTCTTCGATCGGGAACAGTTCCTCGGGGATCCCTGCGGTTGGATCGAAACCGGTCGCGAGGATCGGTCGAGCCGAGACGCGAAAGCGATCTTCCGTGTACTCTTGCCACTCCTCGCCCGAGGCGCTCTGCCCGCTCGATCGGTCGCTGTGTGCGTGTCGTCCCCCGTTCGGAACGTCGCGCTCGGCGGGACGAACACACACCTCGAAGCGCCCGTCGTCCGCCGCGTCGACTCCGTTAACGACGGCCCCGCCGATGAGCCGCAACCGATCGGACTCACGCACCGCTTCGAGTCGCTGCAGGGTGTGTGGGGAGAGCGTTTCACTCGGGTCCGGATGTCGAAGCGCCCACGGGTGTCCCCGATCGAGGACGGTCACCGAACAGTCGGTTTCGGCGAGGTTTATCGCCGCATCGATCCCGCTTTCGAACCCGCCGATAACGATGAACTCGTCGGAGTCCGTCTCGGAAGCGTGCGTGTTCCACGCGTCGATGGTGCTGTTGTGAACACACAGATCCGCCCCTGGAAAGACGTTCGTCCGTGGGGACGGGAACTCGCCGGTGGCCCAGACGACGAACGCACAGCGAACGGGTCCGTCCGAGGTTTCGACGACGAATCCGTTCTGGGGCCGATCTGCGGACCGCCGTGCCCCTGTGCTCCGTTCATCGACACGCGTAACCGACCCACCGTCCATCGCTACCGCGGATTCGGCGGTCGGTCGGATGTCCGTCACCGTGACGCCGGTTTCGACCGTCATCTCCCGACTCTCGGCGACGGCTTCGAGGTACTCGGCGTACATCGTCCCGGAGAGTTGCTGTGCGTCGAACGCGACGGCCGGAGACGTGTTCGGGACGATGGCGTTCAGATCGGGGAACCCGAACGCGTTGGAGGGATACGACGGGGTGATAAACCGCATCTCATCGGGCCATCCCCGGAACGATTCGCCGATTTCGCCCCGCTCTATCACGACGAAATCGACATCGAGGTGCGAAAGGGCTGCACCGACGCCGATCCCCGCTGCGCCCGCTCCGACCACGACCACGTCCACGCTGTCAGTCACCTGTACTCACCGGAGCCATCCGCGGCGAGTGGCTCGGTGCGATCGACCAGAGACACGTCACCTGCGGCCGTATCTGTTCGGCTCTCTGGCGAAACGTATCGGTCGGAGAGCCACCCTAACCCGGCGGCGAGTCCGACGGTCAGTATCACCGCCGACGCGGTCGCGACGAGTGCCTGTGTGAGCATTCCACCACCCCATAGCCCGGCGGCTCCGAGCCCTGTGAGGACACCGAACGGCACTGCAGTCCGCGCGAACTGAAACGCGCTCGAACGACGGGGATTGAAGCGTCTGCGAAGTCGCTGCGATCTCATTATACTAAATAAAAACTCTATTTTAATATAATTTACTAATTGATTCTATAATATTATCAACTAGCTCTCGGGCTACTCAGCACGAACTCGTCTCAATCGAAACGAT
>SKKJ01000269.1 GCA_007121575.1 Natronomonas sp. | reverse complement strand
GGCGTGACGCTCCTCGTGAAAGGCGCTTACGACATCATCTCCGATGGCAAGCAGACTCGTCTCAACCGAACGGGCAATCCGGGGATGACTGTCGGCGGTACTGGCGATGTTCTCGCGGGGGTGACCGGAGCGATGGCTTGCGTTCTCGATCCGGTATCAGCGGCTTCACTCGGCGCGTATGCGAACGGGAAAGCGGGCGACCTCGTCGTTTCGGAGAACGGGTACGGCTTGCTCGCGACCGATCTGCTCGATGCGATCCCACACGCGTTATGGCCGGACACCGAGTGAGCCCGATGGATTCTTCGCCCGTGCGACATACGAGGACGTATGGTTGACGAATCAGATCTCACGCACGTTACGGACGATGGCGATGCACAGATGGTCGACGTCGGTCGCAAACCCGATACCGCACGCCGAGCCGTCGCACGTGGACGAATCGATCTGCAGCCATCGACAATCGAGGCAATTTCAGCCGACAGCGTCGAAAAAGGAGACGTCCTCGCAGTTGCCCGCGTCGGTGCGATTCAAGCCGTTAAACACACATGGGAGACGATTCCGATGTGTCATCAGATCCCAATCACGAACGTCGAAACCGATTTTTCGGTCGAAGAATCCGGCGTCGAACTCTCCGTTGCCGTTGAAACGACCGGAAAGACTGGATGTGAGATGGAAGCACTCGAAGGCGTGACGACCGGATTGAACGTCGTCTGGGATATGGTCAAAGCGGCTGAAAAAGACGAGGAGGGGCAATATCCTGCGACGCGAATTCGCGACGTCGAAGTCATTGCCAAAGAAAAACGCGAGCTTTGAAGACAGCGACCCGAGATTCGCTATTCGGCAGGTGCCGCCGACAGTTCACGGGCCTTCGCGCGAGCTTTTTCGACGATCGACGGACGGGCCTCGAAATCGAGTATCACGTCCTCGGCGTACTCGACGTCCTCGACGTGAGCGTGATCATGGACCCATGAAACGAGACTCATCGTCTCGTCAGTCATCGGGAGGACGAGCCGTTCACGCCGCCATTTCGGGAGTTTGTCGTCGATTCGGCGTCGAAGTTCATCCATGTTCTCGCCGGTTTTCGCGCTTATGATGACCGGGGCGGGGGCGAGTGCCGAAAGCGCCTCACGCTTGCGTTTGAGGTCGGCTTCGTCGACGAGATCGGCTTTGTTCAGCACCGTCACGATCGGCGCTTCGTTTCGCTCATAGAGGGTATCGTGACACGTCACGAGCTTCTCACGGATCTCTTCGAGCGGATCGGAGACGTCAACGACGAGTAAGACGAGATCCGCGCGGTAGACCTCCGAAAGCGTCGATTTGAACGACTCGACGAGCCAATGGGGAAGGTCTGAAACGAATCCGACGGTATCGGTGACGAGCACGTCTCGTCGGTCGAACTCCGCGCGGCGAGTCGTCGTTCCGAGCGTCGTAAACAGCTGGTTTTCGGATTTCGCCGTCGCATCGAGGTCTGGATGCAGACTCTCGTTTTCATCGATCTCGAGATCGCTTGCCAGCTGTCGAAGCAACGTGGACTTCCCGGCGTTCGTATAGCCGGCCAGCGCCACGAGATCGAAGCCGGATTCGCGGCGCTGTTCACGACGGTGAGCCTCGGTTCGTTCGATCCGCTCTAGCTCGTCGTTGATCCGGCTGATCTGTGCCTTGATATCCCGCTCGCGAGATTCGTCGTACTCGCCGAGCCCCATAAATCCCGGCCGTTCATCGCGCTTTGCGAGGGAGGCTTTCGCTTCGGCTCGCGGGAGTTCGTATCGGAGTTCGGCGAGTTCGACCTGTAGCTGCGCTTTCTTTGTTTGGGCGCGCTGACCGAAGATATCGAGGATGAGCCTAAACCGATCGACGACCTCGACCCCATCGGGGAGTTCGTTACCGAGGTTATACGTCTGATAGGGACCGAGTCGGTTATCGAAAACGACGGTCGTGGCGTCCTCGAGCTCAACGAGCGTCGAAAGCTCGGCTACTTTCCCCTCTCCAAGACACAGCGAAGGGTCTTCCGTTCGCGTTTGTGTCACCTCTCCAACGACTGTATACCCGGCTGCTCGGGCGAGGTCGCGTATCTCTTCGGTATCTGGATGACCGTCATCGACACGCTTTGCGACGACAGCCCGGCCATTGGTTTCCGTCACTTGCTCGTCTGTACGTTGTCACGGTATTTAACTACCGGGAAATTATGCTACTTGTTGACAATGTATGCGTGGGGGGAGTTATCGTGTTCCGATCTCGTCTTCGTCTTTGATGATTCGCGTCTCGGCCTCGCCGCTCGTGTGTTCGTTGACGAGGTCGTAAAACTCGTTTTGGAGCCCAGCGGGGAATCGGAGAACACCGACCCACGACCCGTCCGGTTGCCACTCTTCGCGTTCGAGCTCGCCGAACTGTCTAATCTGAGCTTGGGCGCTTCCGGCGTACTCGGCCGGAATCTGGGCCGCAATGACGACTTCGTCGAATCGGATCGGGATCACCGGACGAAGTGCCTCGAGTGCGTCGTCGACCTGCGTTTCGACGGGTTCCATCGGATCTATTTTGAACCCGGCTTCCTCTAAGGCGCGTTCGATCCGTTCGGGCGGGTGCGGTGCATCGTCCATCTGCGGATTGACCGCGTTTCGCGCGATCTCGTTGACGAGCTGTTTGTGTTTTTGTTCTTGCATTTCCCGACGCTGTTCGGCCGTGATCTGGATCTCGCCGCGCCGGATCACTTCGGGGATTATCTCGAGTGGGTCGGTGGTCTCAAAGACCTCGACGAGCGAGTTTTCCGGCGGTCGATCGCCCGTTGATGCGTCCTCGAAGACGTCCTCGGCCGCGATAACGTCCTCAAGTTCCCCATCGAACTCCCCGCGTTTGATCTCGAGGGCGGCATCGGGGTCAACGAGTACTTCGAACCGTTGTCCGTGAGATTCGAGTCGAGCCGTCACAGCCTCGTCAAGCGATATCATATGTGCCGGTAGGCGGGCCGGGCGATAAAAGGTGTTGCCAAAGAACGGCCGAAAAGCGGATCGATCAATCGATCCAAAAGAGACGGTTATTCGTCGTCTTCTGCGTCTTCTGCGTCGTCTGCGTCCGCCTCAGCGAGCAGACCGGCCGCTTCGAGCCGTTCTTCGATTTCTGCATCCGACAGTTGGGCGAACCCGTCATCGCCGACCGAGACGGTTGCCAGCCCGATGCCTTCGGGTGTCAGTTCGTCGTCGTTAACCGATGCGAGCGCCTCTAACGCGAGATCGACGCCTTCCTCAAGGGAGAGATCGTCGCGGTAGTGCTCTTCGAGGTAATCCTCGATCGCACCACGGTCAGCGCCGACAGCGAGCGCTTGCCACTCGTACGGCGTTCCCGATGGATCCGTCTCATAGAGGCGTGGCTCGCCGTTTTCGATACCGCCGATGATCAAGGCGACACCGAACGGTCGCGCGCCGCCGACCTGTGTGTATTGTTGGATATGATCGGTGACCGCTTTTGTCAGCGTCTCGACGCCGATCGGCTCGTCGTATCGGAGTTGATTGATCTGTGCTTGTCGGCGCGCGAAGTCGATGAGTTGGCGGGCGTCGGCGACGTGGCCCGCGCTGGCGATGCCGATGTGATCGTCGGCTTTGTGGATCTTTTCGACGCTCGTCCGCTCCATGAGCGGGCTCCGAATGCGTTTATCCACGGCCAGCACGACCCCGTCCTCGGTCCGGATACCGATGGACGCCGTGCCTCGTTTGACCGCCTCGCGCGCGTACTCGACCTGGTACAGACGACCGTCCGGGGAGAAGATCGTGATTCCCCGGTCGTACGCCTGCTGCTGCGATTGTCCCTGCATTGTTAGTTGTCGCGGATATCGAGTGCTGTCGCGCCCACGGGGCCCTCCAGACCGTCGATGTCGATCCGGTCGTTCCGAACGACAGCGTGCCGATCGGATCCCGCGAACGTGACGATTCTCTCTT
>SKKJ01000092.1 GCA_007121575.1 Natronomonas sp. | reverse complement strand
TACTTCCCGCATCGACGACGACTCGATCTGCCGTCGGCTTCGATATCACGGTGGTCAACACCGAGACGGCGCAGTCATCGACCGTCACACGCGGATCGTATTTCACGTGAAGGCCATCGAAGAACGGATACCGACCGGGGTTGATCTCCGTGACATCTGAGTGTTGGACCGCGTATCCCGCCGTCGCGGACGATCCGGTCTTCACTTCGGAGACGGCGATTCCATCGGCCTCGAGCGTCTCGACGACCCCTCGAAGCGACCCGACAGTCTCTGCGATCGCCTCCTCGTACGCTTCGACGGTCTCGGCGGTCGTCTTAACGAGCCCGTCGTGTCCCAGTATCCCTTCGAACTGCAGATTCGGCTGCGCTTGGATCGAGCGCGCGGTTTCGAGTGCGTCGTTCGGCGCGACGCCGGTTCGGCCGACGTTGACATCGATCTCGAGAACGACGTTTACGGTCACTCCTCGTCGATTTGCGGTCTCCTGTAACGGCTCGAAATTCGCCGGACCGTCGACGCTTATAACGAAATGATCGATCTCATCGGCGAGTTTGACGACTCTTTCGACTTTCGGTCGGGTGACGACCATCCGCGCGAGATGGATGTCTTCGATCCCGTTTCGAGCCATGTGGACACACTCGTCGAGTGTTTGACACATTATCCCTCGCGCGTTTGTTAGCGCCACTTGCTGGTGGGCGATATCGGCGATCTTGTGGGTTTTTGCGTGGGATCGGAGCGCAACGTCGTGCTCTACGACGAGTTGCTCCATCCGCCGCATATTTCGATCCATGACATCGAGGTCAACGAGGATCGCCGGCGTCTCGATCGTTTCGACGGGGGCATAGAGCTCCGGCAGCCGGCTGAGTGGGACGCTCATCGTGTTACTCCGGAAGATGCGTCAGCCCGAGCACTTCGCGCGGGTTTTCGTAGACGACTTTCCGGACGTCCTCGGCGGGGATACCGCGTTGAATCAACTCGATGATCGTCCGCCGCATCGCGAATTTATCGGTTTGTACCAATCCCGCGGTATCGGTGTCGACCATGACCTTATCCGGACCGTACGTTTCGATGATTTCGGCGATATCTTCGCTGTCCGTGCTTCGGATCCACTGGCCGGTCGAGACGCTCAGATAACAGTCCGTGCTTTCGAGGACGAACTCGGCGATACTCGGATGTCCGTGGTTGAACACGAGCTGTTCGTCGGCGAGGCCGGCGCTGTCTTTCAACTCGAGATCGATCTCGACCGCGGTCAGCTTCGGGTTTTCCGATTCGAAGATCGGTTCGGCGAGGTCACCACCCTCTTCGGTTTTCGGCAGCGACCACTTCCCTTCGCCTTTCGAGATCGACGGCGTGTGACAGAGGACGGGTAGTGCTGCGTCCCGTGCGACTTCCATCTGCGCTTCGATCACGGCTTTTTGCCCTTCGAGCGGCCATGGCTCGCCGTACTGAATGTGATCGATCCCCGTTTCGCCGATCGCGACGACTTCGTCCAGGGCGGCGTATTCGGGAAGCACGTCGATCAACTCCTCCCAGTTCGGCTTTTTCACGAGCGTGTGGATCCCCGTCGCGACGTACGGCTCGAAGAGGTGTGACCGGTCGATGATGTGTGCCTGTCGGATCGTATCGTCCCACTGGCGCCGGACTTCTTCAGGACCCATGGGTCGATACGGGGCGTAGTGTGCGGTCGACGCGATACAGACGACGGCGAACCCACCGCCGAGATCGAACTTGTGTCGATCGTCCCACGAGAGCGTGTGGGCGTGCGTGTGGTTATCAATCCACGGGATGTGTGCATCCGCCGGTGAGATATCGATGTCGTGGCCGAGTTCTTCGTTTCGAAACGCGCCCATCGACTTGGCGAACGGTGCTGGGTGTTCGGAATCCATATGGTTGGTACTCTTTACCACGGCTTGGATCTATCGCATAGACTTATACGCTGAGGGCTATCCTCACGGATTGGGACGAGGAGATATCGGTTTCCGTTCACGATATATACGATCTGTATGTCAGTGATTCCGAACGACTTCCAAGATCTGTTCGAAAAACGGACATTCGCTCATCTATCGACGCTGCTACCCGACGGATCGCCGCACTCGACGCCGGTCTGGATCGATTACGACGCCGAGGTGGATCGTGTGCGTATAAACACCGAACGCGGTCGGCAAAAAGAGAGAAACGTCCGCGACGATCCGCGAGTCGCGATCAGCATGACGGATCCCGAGAACCCGTATCGAATGCTCATGATACGGGGCGAAGTCGACGAGATCACCACGGAAGGGGCCCGCGAGCATCTCGATCAATTGTCGAAGCGATATACGGACGAGAACGAGTATCCGAATCCGATCCAGACGGAGCGTATTCTCCTTTTGATCCGTCCCGACCACGTCAGCCGTTTCGAGCCGTGACGGCCTTCGATCGGTGAGTGCTAGTTCTCGATCAACCGAGCAGATAGCGAAGCCACGGGTTATCCCGAACGATCGCGGTCTCTTCGAGATGCCGGTCGATGCCGAGCAGGCGTCCGGCTCCCCACGCGCCGAGACCGAACAACAACAGCATGTACACGAACGAACTGTCGATGAAGTATCCGTTCTGAACGGGGAATCCAGCCAACAGTCCGCCCTGCCACGCTGCCGTCCAGAAGAACGCCATCTGGAGCGCCCCCATCAGTGCGGCGAATCTGAAGAAGACGCCGAAAAGCAGTGCGAGCCCGATGAGGATCTGCCCGAAAATAACGAGCGGATCAACGAGCCATCCATATTCCGCGAAGAACAGGAATAGCCCTCCTAGCGGATTCGCCTCTGCGATCGCGTTTTGCAGGAATCCCGCGGACGACCACGCGAGCGGATCTGCGATCCCGCCATCGAGCAGCTTCGCAAGTCCTGCCTGTAAAAACACCCACGCGATAACGACTCTGAGTCCGACCATCGAGTAGGCTAACCATGTTTCGGAGTAGTTGAACTGTACCTTGCGTCCGAGAAGCTCCGAGTGGAGCGTTCGTTCTGACGGTTGTGTTGACATGTTAAGTATCTCCTACTTACTGGTAAGGCTGTTGTACTAATACCCTCATTTGTCAATCCCACGACCTGAGACCAACCTTCGTAACACGATCCAGTGACAGACCATCGACCGCCTACTGTTCGGTTACTTTGTCTTTGTGAAGTAGGAGAATCACAACCCTCACTTACCGGCCCGTCGACAACCCGATATGAAACTCGGAGTTATCGGTCTCGGTCGAATGGGACAGATAGTCGTTGACCGCGTCATCGCTGATGGTCACGACGTCGTCGCGTTCGATCTTTCCGACGCCGCAGTCGAATCGGCAGCTGATCTCGGCGCTGAGCCCGCGGATTCGATCGAAGATCTCGTCGCAACGCTCCCCGAGCCGAAACGAATCTGGCTCATGGTCCCCGCCGGCGATGCCGTCGATGCCACACTCACAGAGCTCGACCCATTGCTCGATGCCGACGATATCGTGGTCGACGGTGGCAACTCCCACTTCGAGCGGTCGATCGATCGCGGCGAAACGCTCTCTGCATCGTATCTCGATTGTGGAACCTCGGGCGGTCCGGCCGGTGCCGAAGTCGGCTTTTCGCTCATGATCGGCGGTCCCGAAGGCGCGTACGACGAGATGGTCCCGATCTTCGATGCCGTCGCGACCGGCCCGGACGGCCACGATCGAATGGGGTCACAGGGTTCCGGACACTACGTCAAAATGGTCCACAACGGCGTCGAATACGCACTCATGCAAGCGTACGGCGAGGGGTTCGAACTCCTCTCAGAGGGTCGATACGACCTCGATATGGAATCGATCGCCCGAACGTGGAACAACGGCGCGGTTATCCGGTCGTGGCTGTTGGAACTCTGCGAGGAGGCGTTCCGCGAGGAAGGCTCAGATCTCGGCGATGTCGATGATTACATCGCGGGCGGTTCGAC
>SKKJ01000202.1 GCA_007121575.1 Natronomonas sp. | reverse complement strand
TCCCGCCGGACGCGAAACTTCCGGACGATTTCGAGGTCTACGAGGGCGTCGAGGTCGAGGACTTCATCCAAGAGCCCGACGGCGACGTCGAAGAGCTGCTTGAGGGAACGGAGGATGCGGAAGCCGAATCGGTCGGCGCAGATCCCGAAGAAGTCATCGAAGAGGAAACCCCGGATATCACCGAAGAGGTTCCCGAAGAGGAAATCCTCGAAGAGGAGGAAGCCGCCGCCGCCGCTGAAACGGCGACGGAAGACGACGAAGAGCCGGAAGCGCTCGACGAAGAGATCGAAGCGGAGGCCGCAGAGCTCGTCGAAGAGATGGAAGGCGAAGACGATGAAGACGATGAAGACGACGAGGAGGCCGAATAACGATGGCGATCTTACACGTTGACGAGATTCGAGATATGACGCCCGCCGAACGTGAGGCGGAGCTCCAACAGCTCGAAACTGAGTTGCTCAACGAGAACGCCGTCTTGGCCGCAGGTGGTGCACCCGAGAACCCGGGTCGCATCGGCGAGCTAAAACGAACGATCGCCCGCGTGAAAACGATTCGACGAGAGGAGGGCGACGTAGAAGAATGACTCCCGAATCACTCGTCCGTCACGAACTCGCTGGATTACGCGTAGCAGTTGTGGACGCCGCAAACCCCGATTTGATCGGGATCAGTGGACGCGTCCGTGATGAGACGATGCAAACGTTGCTCGTGACGACGAGTGATGGGGTCAAACAGGTGCCGAAAGCGGGGACGACGTTCCGGTTCACTCTCGAGGAGGCGAACGTCCTCGTCGAGGGAGAACGGTTACTCGCACGTCCCGCACTCCGCACCGAAACACACAGAGGTTCACTATGGCAATAGGACTCGACGTAACAAAACCTCCGGAACCCGAAAATCCGGAGGAGTACGATTACGAGACGTGTCCCTTCTACGGTAAGTTGCCCGTCCGCGGGCAGGTTATCGAGGGGACAGTCGTCTCGACTGACATGGAACGTACCGTCGTCGTCGAACGGGAGTACGAGGTGAAAGTACCCAAATACGATCGGTATATGAAACGCCGATCGAAGATTCCGGCGCACGTGCCGGGGGTACTCGAACCGCTCTCCGTCGGCGACAACGTGAAAATTGCAGAGACGCGACCGCTCTCGAAAACGAAGAGCCACGTCGTGGTCGAAGTAACCGAGGGTGACGAATAATGGAGGCGATGAACGCGGACGTGACCCAAGGGCTCGAGAAGGGCTCGCTCATCACCTGCGCCGACAACACGGGCGCACGCGAGCTGCGAGTCATCTCGACGAGCGGCTACTCCGGTACCAAAAACCGACACCCGAAAGCGGGACTCGGTGACAAAGTGACCGTCTCGGTCACGAAAGGAACGCCGGAGATGCGACGACAGGTGCTCGAAGCGGTCATCATCCGCCAACGAAAACCGATCCGTCGACCAGATGGCACCCGCGTGAAATTCGAAGACAACGCGGCCGTCATCGTCGATGAGAACGAAGACCCCCGTGGCACAGAGCTCAAAGGGCCGATCGCCCGAGAGGTCGCAGAACGCTTCGGAAGCATCGCTTCGACAGCGACAATGATCGTATAGCTATGACACGACAACCACGCAAACAGCGCAATCGACAAGAGCGCGCCCCGCTGCACGAAAAGCAAAAGCAGGTCCGTGCACCGCTGTCGCCGGAGCTCCGCGAGGAGTACGGCCAGCGAAGCGTCCGCGTTAACGCGGGCGACACGGTCGAGGTACAACGTGGCGATTTCGCCGGCGAATCCGGCGAAGTCGTTCAGGTTGATCTCCGCGCTGCCGAGATCCACGTCGAAGACGTGACGCTCGAAACCGCGGATGGCGAAGAAGTTCCGCGGCCGCTCAAAACGAGCAACGTTCAAGTGACGGCGTTGGATCTCGACGACGCACGCCGCGAGGCGCGCCTCGAAGCCGAGGAGGATACCGAATGACGAAACATCAGAAACGACTGGCCGTACCGAAATCGTGGCCCGTCGAACGAAAAGAAGAGACCTACACGACGAAAGCCGCAGCAGGTCCACACGGTGAGAGCGGTGTCCCGCTCCTCATCATCCTGCGAGACGTGCTCGGCTACGTCGATTCGAAGAAAGAAGCGCGGTTCGCACTCGGTCAAGACAGCATTCTCATCAACGGGAAAGCCGTCTCCGACGAGCGACAACCGGTCGGGATGTTCGACATCGTCGCGTTCGTCGAACGAGAGGAATACTATCGAGTGTTCCCCGACGAAGGAGGTCGGCTCTCGCTGACGCCGGTCGACGCCGACAGTGCCGGGTCCAAACTCGGGAAGATCATCGGGAAGACACAAGTCACCGGTGGCGATACCCAACTGACGCTGCACAACGGTGAAACGCTGCTCGTCGAGGACGCGACCGAATACGATGTGAACGACTCGATCGTCGTCTCGAACGACGACGATGAGATCGTCGCCCACTTCACCTACGAAGATGGCGCGCTCGTGACGGCCGTCAGCGGAACGCACGCCGGACGAATCGGCACGGTCAGCGAGATTCAGGTCACCCCCGGTTCATCCGCGAACAACGTGCTCATCGAGGACGGCGACGACCGATTCGAGACGATCGAAGAGTATGTCGTCGTGATCGACGAGAATTTCACGGACGGAGGTGACGACGAATGAGCTCGGAACCTGAATCGGGAGATTTCCACGAGATGCGTGAGCCGACCGTCGAGAAGGTCGTCGTTCACATGGGTGTCGGCCGCGGCGGGGAACCGCTAGCACTGGCCGAGGGGATCCTCGAAGAAGTCGCTGGGCAACAGCCAGTTCGAACGACGGCAAAGCAGACGCTTCAGGATTTCAACATCCGCGAAGGCGATCCGATCGGAGCGAAAGTGACGCTTCGCGGTGCGGACGCGATCGCGTTCCTCGAAACCGCATTGCCGCTAACCGAACTCAAAGCGACGCAGTTCGACGAAACCGGCAACTTCAGTTTCGGTGTCGAAGAACACACCGAATTCCCAACGCAAGAATACGATCCAGAGATCGGAATCTTCGGACTCGATGTGACGGTGAACCTGGTTCGACCGGGCTATCGGATCCGCAAGCGTGACAAGATGAACCGTCAGATCCCGCCGAGACACCGGTTGACTGCCGAGGACGCGATCGCGTTCCTCGAATCGAACTTCGATGTGACGGTCACCGCGGAGGAGACAGAATGAGCGAATCAGAGACAGAACAACAAACAGGCGAGCAGGCCGCGAAACGAACCGGCCAGCTCGAATCATGCCAGCGCTGCGGGCGCCAGCAGGGACTCGTCGGCAAGTACAATATTTGGCTCTGCCGGCAGTGTTTCCGCGAGATCGCTCGTGGCATGGGATTCAAAAAGTACAGCTAAACCATGGCGGACAACGATCCACTGGCCAGCGCGCTCTCGGGGCTCGATAACGCCGAAAGCGTCGGCCATCTCAAACAGACGATACAGCCCGCCTCGAACGAAATCGGCTCGGTGCTCGAGGTCTTTTATGACCGCGGGTACCTCGGCGGCTTCCAGTTCGTCGAGGACGGAAAAGCCGGGCGGTTCGAGGTTGAATTGAAAGGCGCTATCAACGAATGTGGCGCGGTCAAACCCCGCTATTCGGCGGGTGCAGACGAGTTCGAAAAATGGGAGAAGCGATTCCTCCCGGCCCGTGATTACGGGACGCTCATCGTCACGACCAGCCGCGGCGTCATGAGCCACTATGAGGCCCGCGAACAGGGCATCGGTGGACAGGTTATCGCGTACGTCTACTGACCATGAGAATAGAAATCGAGATTCCGGACGAGGTCACGGCGACGATGGACCACCTCGAGTTGACCGTTGAGGGACCGAACGGGAGCGTCACACGACGCCTCTGGTACCCAGACATCACGGTCAGCGTCGATGGAGACACCGTCGTGATCGAGTCGGACAACGACAACGCAAAGAC
>SKKJ01000268.1 GCA_007121575.1 Natronomonas sp. | reverse complement strand
GATATAATGCAAGGCGGTCGTCGGTCGGGGCGGTTGTGTGGAACGCCGACACCGAAGCTCAAGAGCTGTTCCGCCTGTTCGAGTCATCCGTTGGTCGAACGATCCAATCTCGATCGTGGCGTTCAAGTACCGACGGTTCCCGAAGCTTCGCGATGTAGCCGGTCGGTTGTGAAACGTGTTCGTGTTCAGCGTCGATCCGAATCGCGGTAGCGATCAACTGTGCCGACGGTGGATTCTGGGTAGCGCCGCAGTCGTAGATCGTGACGAACGCGTGGCCGTCGTTCGTCTCGTGAACGATGAGATGTGCGTGATCTGCGAGCAGCCACGTCTGCTCCGAAACGGAGACTAGACGATTCATACGCGTGTTCTGATCCGACTGAACAAAAGCGTAGATCATTCGAACCGTGAGAGTTCCGTCTGTCGTTGACCGTGCGTCTTCTCACGAAATTTCGGCTCGAATGAATTCACAGACCTATTATCGGACTTTTCATTTCGCTCCCATGCTTCGATGGTGGCCTGTTCTCGCTCGTCGAACGACAGATTCGACAATCGAACACCGAGTTTTCGGACCGGTTCGTCCGCGAACTCCGAAAGCAACTCAAGCGCGATCGATCGAACGAGTTCGGGATCTTCGATCGGGCCCGGAAGTGACGTAGCCCGCGTGTTCACATCAAACGGTGGTCGAACGACCTTGATGCCGACCGTTTTATAGAGGATATTTCGGGCGGCTGCTCTCTCAGTGACTTCCGTTGTCAGAGCCTCGATCCGCTCACGCTTTTTTTCTCGGTCCGTCGTTTCAGCGACGAATGCCGACTCGGACGAGAGGCTTTTCGGTCGTCCCTTCGGTTCGACCGTCCGGCTGTCTTCACCGCGCGCTTGGGCATACAGATCTCGCCCTCGTTCGCCAAACGCATTGATAAGCATCGATACGTTAGCATTAGCGATGTCGCCAGCGGTCTCAAACCCCATCTCGGAGAGCTTCGCTGCGGTTACGGGCCCGACTCCGTGAAGGGATTCGACAGCCATCGGGGCGAGAAACGAACGAACTTCGTCGGGCTTGACGACGACCAACCCGTCCGGTTTCTCGGCATCCGAAGCGAGCTTTGCGGTCGTCATATCCGGTGCGATTCCCACCGATGCACAAATGCCGGCGGCCGTTTCGATATCGTGTTTTAGCGACTGGCCAAATGTCGACGCAGCATCCCACGAGAGATCTCCGAGATCGAGGTACGCTTCATCGATGGAGACTTGACGAACCGTCTGGGCCGTACGATCAAGCACAGCTCGAACGTCCTCGCTAACCGACTTGTAAAACTCCATGTCGACAGGTCGGTAAATCGCCGATTCCGCAGTGTCGTCTGCATCGGCTCTCCGCGGGAGCCTATCAAGTGCTTCAGCGATCGGCATCGCCGATTCGATCCCGTATTCACGAGCTTCATAGCTCGCTGTGGCGACGGCACCATGTGTCTTATCCGATTCGTATCCCATCCCAACGATGAGTGGTTCGCCGGCGAGTTCTGGATCTCGAAGCCGTTCACAGGCCGCATAAAAACAATCCATATCCACATGGCAGATGACTTGTGTCGGTGGATCGATGCCCGGAAGGCGAGCCATATAGAAAACTATCGGTCGAACGGTTAGAAACTTCCGAGAGGTAGATAAGCTTCGAGAACACCCTCTTCACGATTGCGCGGTACGACTGGAGCCACAGATCATCTGGATTCGAGAACATAACGTTCCCGGAATACATATCACAGAGACACGCAAAACGTCCTTCATAGAATGGCCGACCGAGATGACCAGCCGACAGTACTCGTCGTCGAAGACGAGCATGCCCTAGTTGAGCTATACGTACGGTGGCTGGAAAACGACTACACGGTGTTGACGGCCGGTGGCGGTGAAGAAGCGCTCGAACAGTTCGACGAGAGGATCGATGTCGTATTGCTTGACCGGTTGATGCCGGGGATGAGCGGCGATGAAGTGTTAGAGAAGCTCCGAAAGCAAGTATCGAACTGTAAGGTCGCAATGGTGACCGCGGTCGAGCCCGATTTCGATGTGATCTCGATGGGGTTCGACGATTACCTGACGAAGCCAGTCGAACGCGAAGAGTTGCTTGAGACCATACAACGACTGTTATCTCGAACTCAGTTTGATGATATCGAACAGGAACTGTATGCGCTATCTTCAAAACAGGCCGCACTCCGCTCGTCGAAGCCGATCGAAGAGCTTGAAGAAAACGAAGAGTTCAGAGAACTTCAACGCCGAATCGAAGAGCTCAGAACGCGACTCAATGCCACACTCCCGGACATGGACGACGATGAATTCGTCGCGATGGTTCGCGATATCGAAGGCGATACAGACGGGACAGACACCGACGTATCAGGTGGTTCGAAGTGAGTTATCGAGTCGACGGGTTCGAGAACGCAATATCGTTTGATGACGGTGTGAGCCTGTTGATGAACGGTACCTCAAATACAACGACACCGCGGTTACTCGACGCAATCACACCGGAAGACGACGAGCAAGCCGTTGTGATAACAACGAACACGGGCGCAGAAACGATCGTCAATGAACTCGAGCGGCGTGGAGCGGTTCGCGAGCAGATCGGCATCATTGATTGCACCAACACCGACAGCGAAATCGAGGGTGTCCCGGTCCGAAACCTGAAATCTCCGGGCGATCTCACGGGGATCAGCCTCGAGTTCGCCAAATTGTTTCACGACAAACACAGCGACGATCCGATCCGTGCACGTATCGGCTTTGCATCGGTATCGACAGCCCTGATGTACACCGAGCTCCGAACGATATTCCGATTTCTACACGTCTTTACCGCACGAATTCGTTCAGGGAACATGTTCGGTGTTTTCTCGCTGGATCCTACGATGCACGATGAGAAAGCGCACAACACGATTCGGGCAGTGTTCGACTGTGAAGCAAAAGTCAACGAAAGCGAAGTGAAAGTCACCGGGACAGGCTTTCAACAGCAAGGTGTCCTCTGAATCGAATAGCTGTTTTCCAGACACCAAGGGTGCGTCTACTACAGTTCGATCCGCTCGACTAAACCACCACCCTTGGAGTGTATGTTGACCGCAACGATTCGAACGTGCTCTTCGAGAAGAGAATCGGTGAGCTTGTGTCGTAAGAGTTCATCGACCTGATAGACTCCGACTGCATCCGTCATCTCGATCTCAACCATCACGGGAGTGTCTTCGCCGGAGTGTAACGACACCTGTCGGATCGCTTGGCTCGATAACGTATTGATCCCCCGACGGCCTCGTTCGTACGGGATTCGAGATCGGCCACGCTTCATATCGAGCGCATCCGCGATACGGACGACGCCAGCCTCCGCTGTCAGTGGAGTTTCGGAAGTGTGGTGACAAAGAATTGCATGGAGGGTCTCTCCCTTGATTCGGATCACATCCGCGGGGGTGTACCAATCGAGTTCACCGAGAAATCGATCGAGAACATCGGACGCCAGCGGGATCGAATAATACGAGTGATCGTGGCGATGGACGACGTGACCGATATCGTGAAGCGTCGCCGCGAGTGCGATAATGACGGCTTCATCGGATTCGTCCAATCCCTGGTCGTGCGCGCCATTGAATTCGACGCCACCGGCTTTGAGGAGATCATACAACCGTAGTGCAGCCCCCCGAACGAGATTGACGTGTTTCATACCGTGGTCGTTATACCCCATCCGGACGACCGGATTGACGTTTTGCGCCTCCAGGTATGCCGTGATGACTTCATCCGTTCGAATCCGTTCAAGAACATGGTTAACACGATCGTCAGGGAAGGCGTGATCTGCGTCCGGAACGTATTGCAGACGTTGTTCATCGTTTATAGAGGGATCCATAGCTATACAGCGGGGGTAACGGGCAAAAAAGTATCCGACAATTCTCGGCGACGATGCGTGTTGAACCGGTGTTCAGGCCGCGTCAACCG
>SKKJ01000074.1 GCA_007121575.1 Natronomonas sp. | reverse complement strand
GAGCTTTTCGATCTCGTGTTCGGCCTGCGATTGATCCATCCCCATCTCTTCGGCGCGCTCTAGGATGACTTCTATCGGCGCGCCGTCATCGTACTCCGCTTCGATTTCGCTGATCAACGCCTTGATGTTCTTGATCCGATCGCGCTGTGTCTTGCTCTGCCCCGTCTCGACGACATCCGCATCGAACTCACCGGTTTCCGGATCGACACCGATATCTCGAAGACACGATCGGACGATTTCGATGACGCGTTCTGCGTCATCACGTTCGACGGTATCCGATAACCGCATTCTCGCGGAGGCCTCGGAGAGCCGTACCAACGCTTCCAGCTTTCGCGCAGTCACCGGCACTGGCGCGTCTTGATCCTGTCCCCTCGAACGCAGATCCACGTAGAAATCGCGGATCTCCGCTTTGGCTTCCTCGGTCATCATCGGATAGCAGTTTCGCTTCGCGTAGGCGATGTACTTTCGCAACAGATCGGCTTCGATTTCCGGTTCGACGTTCTCGGTGATGTTTTCGACTTCTTCTTCGGAAACGTTCGAAGTCGTCGTGTTCTCTCTGTGGGTGTATAATTCCCCGGCGTAGTTCGTGTTGATGATGTGCTCTGCGAGGTTCGCATCGTCCTCTTCGTCCGGCTGATCCGTCACGGTGAAGATCAGGTCGAACCGCGAGATGAGCGCCGGCTCTAAATCGATCTGTTCGCCGATCGGTTCGTACTGATCGAACCGTCCGTATTTGGGGTTTGCAGCACCTAGAAGCGAACATCTCGATTTGAGCGTTG
Organism: Natronomonas sp.; assembly: GCA_007121575.1. Classification (GTDB taxonomy): domain Archaea; phylum Halobacteriota; class Halobacteria; order Halobacteriales; family Haloarculaceae; genus Natronomonas. The sequence continues at coordinate 3,167 of SKKJ01000074.1, read as the reverse complement.
CGTTGATCCCGGCCTTAGAGATCGAAATCGAGTTGTGGAGTACGACGCCCTTGCTGACGAAGGTGTTCGTCGGCTCGACGGTCACGTCGTAGACCCACTCGCAGGCGTGTTCGCCCTCGTTGGGGATTGTTTCTACGTCACGAACTCGGTAGTATCGGAGCGTACAGCGATCTTCGAGATCGGCCACGTGATCGTCGAATTCTTCGAGAGCGTTGACGACGGCTCGCCGAGCCTTCGCCGTCAGATCTGCGCGCCTCTCGGCGTCGTATCCGCCGTTTTCGGCGTAGTGTATCGCGCTTGTCGTTTCCCCATCGATTAGATCGGCCAGTTGACGACCCGACCACCCGGCTGCCTCACGAACGTCTGCGAGCCCAGTCGCGCACCGTAACTCACGCTCAATCTCGTCTGCACGCGATCGGAGCGTTCCGAGCTCGTCTTCGACGGTTTCTATTTGGACGCCGTAGCCCTCACTGAGGTGCGTCCGGAATCGACCGGTGAGCGACGTGCCGAGTAGCCGTTTGAGATCTCTGATCTCTCTCGCCGCGCTCATCGGGAGTACGTCGTGGTGTCGCCGCGTCGCGTTCCTTCGTTCGGCAAACGCGACGGCGGCGTCGAACCGTCCGTCCGTCGGTTCGATAACCTGTTCGACGAATCGTTTCGTCGAATCTCCCATTACGTACACTTTCCAGGAATCCTCCGCGATATCGTGATGAATTCGGGTTCCAACTCCGATCTTCGAGAGGGCGTCTGCGTAATCTTCCGCGAGCCCCTCGGACGCGGTAGAAAAAGCCATCGCCTCGCTCTCGACGCCACCATCTCCCGCGAACGCGCCGACGAGGAATCTGCGTATCGTCTCCTCGGAGGCTCCTAGTATGCGATCGGGGATTCGCTTTTCGCGAGCCGTGTGCATGAACTCCGGAAAATTTCGTTTGAACCACCGGTACAGCTTGGTGGAGATCCACCGTTTCGTCACCGTACCCGCTTCATTCGTCGTATCTGTGCTCTTCATCCCGAACACCGACGACATGAGTTGGTCCATCCGATTCAACAACCGTTCGTTCTGGTTGGAAAATCCGATCTCGTGTGCAGACCCGGCGTAGGAGTGTCCCTCTGCGATGAGTAATCCGAGTATCTCCGCGAGGTCGTCCGATAGCTCCGCCGGCAGACGCACGTCTTTCTCCTTGCCGATGTGCGACTCGTCGTCGAGTTCGACCGCGGCACTCGAGTTCGGCAGCTTTCGCGGCGCGGGAACGAACGCGCCCCGCTCGATATCGCGGGCTTCAACGGTCCCGATCTCGCCGTCGTCGTCGACGAACATCGGGTGTTCCGGCGTCACCGTCACGTTTCGCCCGTTCGAGAAGGTCACCCGAACGAACTCCTCGGGTGCTTCGTGTCTGCTCAGGCGATCGACGGGGAGCTTTCTCGTCTCGTTGGTGTCGAAATCGGTCGAGTGGACACTGACGTCGTCCACCGGAAGGATTTCACAGTCAACGCCGTCGACGACCGCGTCGGGATTCGCCTCCATCCGTTCGTCGACGAATTCACCGATTTCGACGTGGCGACCGTCGGCGAGCAATATCTCCGTATTCGGGTGATAGGACTGCTGTTCGAGCGCCTCGTGCATTGCTGATCTATCCTCCGGGCGCATCTTATCTAGCTCGTCGACGGCTGCGATCCCTTGATCGGCGAGGACGAGCGCGCCGGCTTCGAGCGTCCACTGCTGGCCATCGCCGAAGTCATCGCGGACCGCAGCGGCGGTAAGACCGGCGCTGGAGGAACCTTTCCCGGACGTATATACCGATCGCGGTGCGAGGTTTCGAACGTACTGAAGGAGCTGACTCTTACCCGTACCGGGATCTCCGATCAGGAGCATGTGCAGGTCTCCCCGCGTTCGAGAACCGTCCGGCAGGTGTTTCGTCACTCCGGAGAACAGCTGCAGGATGATCGCGAGTTTTTCTTGATCGTAGCCATAGATCGACGGGGCCATCGAGGCGATCATCTTCTCGTAGATATTGGACTCGTTCGAGAGTTCGATGATCCGCTTTTTATCCTCGTCGGTGATGTCCATATCTTCGAACTGCTCGTCTTCGATCTGGACGGACAACCCTTCCATATACACGTCGAATATGGGTGATTTCTCCTGGTTCGAACCCTGTTGTTCGAGATGTAAAATCCCGGTGACTCTGACGTGATCGCCAGCGGTCACACGTCCCGTGATATCATCATCGATGTGGATATCGATGCTTTGAGGGGTCTCTCCACCCCGAAGCCCTTCCGGCGACTCTTGAACGCGGAGCTTTTGCGCGTCGACGAACTCCGATTGGTCGAAATTGATCTCGAAGGGCCCCTGTCGTTCACAGCCTTGACACTCGTGTGGTTCGTAAAACTCGCCGGCGGTCTGCGGAATGCGCGTCAGCGTTCCACACCGTTGACACTCGAACGCGGCTTCGGTGATCTTTGGGCGAACGTCCGTGGCTTTCCGAACGATGCCGGTGATCTCGACGAGCTGTCCACGGTGGCGCGCCCGGATCTCTCGGATACCGGTCGTCTGTTGAAGCCCCTGCACACGAACGTGCGCTTGTCCGAGCTTTACGTCGACCGGGAGGTCATAGAGTCTGAGCGCTTCCTCTGCATAGCCGCGCATCTGGTCGGGCTGGGCGATAAAATCGTCGGCGATGTTCGGATCGAATCGATAGAGGTCGTCCCATTCGATATATAACGAGCGTTTCTCGTTTGGATACTTCTGTGCGAGTTGGCCGATCTCGTTCCGGTAGTAATCACGATAGAACTGCTCGAACTTATCGATGATTTCGGTGTTCTCCGCGCGAGCCATTTGGGTATCTCACCTTGGCGCGCCACCGAATAAGAACCTTACCACCCCGGAGTGAAAGTTGAGAGCGTTCCAACGAAGCGACCACAGCAGGAAGCTTTGAGAGGAGCCCCTGCGTAAGCGGTCGTATGGACATCGATAAAGATCAGCTGTTAGAGCTCATTCCACACTACGTTGCGATGTTGCTGCTCGTCTTTTTGGTTCTCGCGGTTATCCGCGAGCTCGCGGGCGATCTCGGCTTCTGGGTGGAGTTCGTACTCATCGTCGTGATCGTCTTTCTCTATCGACCCCTCGTTGTACAGCTTGGGATCGCGCCGAGCAGCTGGGAATAAGGGAT
>SKKJ01000275.1 GCA_007121575.1 Natronomonas sp. | reverse complement strand
TCGGTCTCTGTATCCTCTCGACGTTAGCCGGTGCGGTTGCACTGGTCCTTTTGATCGCCGATCTGGTGTATGAGTCGTGGGGGTGGATCTCGATCGAGTTCTTGACGTACCCACCGTCTCGGTTCCCCGAAAACTATCTCCCCGGCGGTCGTGGAGCCGGGATCTATCCAGCACTGATCGGTTCGATCTTTCTGATCATCCTGACAGCGATCTTCACCGTCTTCCTTGGTGTCGGGGCGGCGATCTATCTCGAGGAATACACGACGGATAGCAGACTCGCGAGCTTTATCGAGGCAAACATCGCAAACCTCGCCGGCGTCCCATCGATCGTCTACGGCTTGCTCGGACTCGCGATCTTCGTCCGTGCGGCGGGACTCGGATCGAGCCTGCTTGCGGGGGCGTTGACACTGACGCTACTAATCTTACCGATCGTTATCGTGTCCGCACAAGAGGCCATCCGAGCGGTACCCGACTCGCGTCGACATGCCGCATACGGCGTCGGCGCGACAAAGTGGGACGTAACGCGCGATGTGGTGTTGCCATCGGCGCTTCCGGGGATCATGACGGGGACGATTCTTTCGCTCTCCCGTGCGATCGGTGAAACGGCTCCGATCTTGATGGTCGGTGCGGCCACGTCGATGTTCGTTCCGCCGGATTCGCTGTCGAGTCCGTTCGCAGCGATGCCGATGCAGATCTTCGATTGGGCTCGCCTTCCGCAAGCGGAGTTTCAACACATCGCCGCCGCGGGAAGCGTCGTTCTCCTGACGGTGTTACTGTTGATGAACGCGACGGCCATCCTCATCCGGAATAAATACGATACCAAATAATCATGAGTTCAGAAGAGACCACAGACCCAACGACGGAAACCGAATCGTTAGCAGACTCCCCGAGTGCTGGAATGGAACGGTCAACCGAGCGCAGAGGGACGGGACGAACGGTAATCGAAGCGCAGGATATCAACGTCTACTACGGTGAGACGCAAGCGCTGTCGGACATCTCGATGTCGATTCTTGAAGGCGAAGTGACCGCACTCATCGGCCCGTCCGGCTGTGGAAAATCGACGTTTCTTCGGTGTATCAATCGAATGAACGATCTCATCGATAGTTGTCGCGTCGATGGACGCATCTTGCTCCAGGGAAAGAACGTCTACGACGACGATGTCGATCCAGTCGCACTCCGTCGTCGAGTCGGAATGGTGTTTCAAAAACCGAATCCGTTCCCGAAGAGCATCTACGATAACGTCTCGTACGGGCTGAAGATCCAGGGATACGACGGGGATATCGACAAGCGAGTCGAAGAGTCGCTTCGCGGGGCTGCGTTATGGGATGAAGTGAAAGATCAACTCGACTCGTCCGGGCTCGATCTCTCGGGTGGGCAACAACAGCGACTCTGTATCGCCCGGGCGATCGCACCCGATCCGGAGGTCATCCTCATGGACGAGCCGGCCTCCGCATTGGATCCCGTCGCGACCTCGAAGATCGAAGACCTCATCGATGATCTCGCAGAGGATTACACGGTCGTCATCGTCACGCACAACATGCAACAGGCGGCTCGAATCTCCGATAAAACAGCCGTCTTCTTAACGGGCGGTGAACTCGTCGAGTTCGACGAGACGAATCGGATCTTCGAGAACCCGAAAAGCGATCGCGTCGAAGATTACATTACTGGAAAGTTCGGATGAAGACCGATGGGGCGGTTCGAAGAATACCCAACGTTTGACTGCTCCCGAAGAGACATACGAGAGTACTGAGAAAGCGATACAAAGACAATGGCACGGAAAGGATTCCAACAGCAGTTGAGCGAACTCCGAGAGAACATCCTCTACATGAGTGAGGTCGTGTTAGAGCGGGTGCTGATGGGGCTTCGAGCCTTAGAGACGAAAGACGAAGCGCTGGCCCGGAAGGTCATCGAAGGCGATCACGAGATCAACGAGATGTATCTTGAGTTGGAGAAAGACTGCATCGACCTCTTCGCGCTTCAACAACCCGTCGCCGGCGATCTCCGATTCATCGCCGCTTCGTTCAAGATCATCACCGATTTAGAGCGAATCGCGGATCTGGCAACGAACCTCGGTGGATACACGTTGCAGGCCGAACGGGATCTCTACCCCGATGTCGATATCCAGGGGATCGGTGACGCAGTCATCGAGATGGTCGAAGAAGCGATGGACGCATACGCGAACGAGAAAGCCGACGTGTGTTTCGAAATCGATTCGCGAGACGACGAAGTCGACGCGATGTGTGAGCGAGCATCAAGCACGGTCGTTCGGGATCTGATCGAGACGGAGATCGACGATCCGGCCTCGGATGCGGAGATCGAAGAGCTCATGGCCGAAGTGTCACGTCTTTTATTGACAATTCGCGATCTGGAACGTATCGGCGATCACGCCGTGAACATCGCGGCTCGAACCCTGTATATGATCGAAAACAGTGACGAGTTGATTTATTAGACGAGTTCGTGACGCGTTGGACGACTCGAAGGCGAATTGCGGAGGAACGAACCGGCAAACGGAAGAACGGGGACGGACGAGGGGTCTTTATTAGCGAGTCACCCGCGTGTATGGGATATGAATTCGGGATATTCGGGAGCAGTATTGGACTTAGATGGAACCGTCTATCGGGGGGATGAGGTGTTGGCAGGCGTACCGGATGCGATCGAACGACTTCGAGAGCGAGGAATTGAGATCCTCTTTTTTTCGAATAATCCGATCAAATCCCGAACGGCGTATACGGAACGATTAGGCCGTCTCGGGATCGAGACGGACCCTGAACACGTGCTTTCAGCCGGATCCGTAACGACGGAGTATCTGACTGCAGAACACCCCGACGAGTCTGTGTTCGTGATCGGTGCCGATGGACTCAAAGATCAATTTAGCGAAGCGGGAGTCGAACTCGTTGACGACGCTACGACAGCGGACGTACTCGTTGTCTCGTGGACGAAATCGTTCAGCTATGGCGATTTACTCGCCGGATACCGAGCGATAGAGGCCGGCGCGACGTTCTACGGGACGGATCCCGATCGGCTCATTCCCGCGGCCGAAGGAATGGTTCCCGGATCTGGATCGATCGTGAATGCCGTCGGCGGGACCGCTGAACGCGAGCCCAAAAAGGTTCTGGGGAAACCGTCTCCGGAGGCACAGCAGGCGGCGCTTGAAGCGCTTGAGCTGAGCCCTGAACAGTGCTTTGTCGTCGGCGATCGGTTGAACACTGATATCGAACTCGGTAGACGCGCTGGAATGACGACCGTTCTAGTCAAAACCGGAATTACGACCGACGCTGATCTCGAACAAAGCGAGATCAAGCCCGATCACATTCTCGACTCACTCGCCGATATCGACGATATTTTTTAGCGATAGTTCATCCACGTTTCGAGTGGCAATGGTTGACAAGGATTTATATACTTTCACCACACAGATACTATCATGGTAGAAAGTGATATTCCATACACGTACGGCGATGCGGACCTCGAAGCGGTCGGCGAAGGACCTCCACACGAACAGCAACACGGAACCGATATGGTCATCGTGGATGGCTCAACGATGAGCTACAGAAGCTACACGAGGTGGGACGAAGAGTGACGATGGCGGACTGAGTCCGTATCAGTCCGCACGATCGCTGTCGATAGTCGAACCGGATTTAAGGCATCTCGGACCCTCGTTTTGATATGGAGTACGCAGATTTCCTCGATGAGTCGTATGACCCCGCTCCCGACGATCTCGTTTGCACGTTCCGAATCGTACCGGGTGAGGGATTATCGGTCGGTGACGCGGCTGCACGGGTTGCCTCCGAGAGTTCTAACGGGACGTGGGCCGCATTAGCGCCCGAATCCGATGTCCGGCAATATTCCGCGGTTGCGTTCGAGCTCGACTCGACGGATGAGTACGGACATACGATCCAGATCGCCTATCCCGATCCACTCTTCGAAGGCGGAAACCTCCCACAGGTACTCT
>SKKJ01000294.1 GCA_007121575.1 Natronomonas sp. | reverse complement strand
GAATGTATTCGTTACCGAACTTGGCGAGTTCGACCGGGGCGCGACCCAACCCGCGAACGCGGTACTCGTTGACCGCCTGTCGGAACGATTCGATCGCCGCTTCGATCTCCGCTTTGACCTCCTCGCTCACGTCGGCGTCCGGCGTGCCGTCGTAGTTCCGCTCCGCAAAGAGCAGCGAGCGGTAAATGAAGTTCCCGAGCGTTCCGACCAGTTCGCTGTTGACTCGCTCTGCGAGCCCGTCCCACGAGAAGTCGACATCCGCGGTGAACTCACTTCCCGTGATGATGTGGTACCGATAAAGGTCCGGATGCAGTCCCGACTCGACGTAATCGTTGGCCCAGACGGCCCGGTTTCGCGAGGTCGAAAAGGCCTCGCCCGCGAGGTTGACGAACCCGCAGGCCATCACGGCTCGCGGCTCGTTGAAATCCGCGCCGCGCAACATCGCGGGCCAAAAGACGGTGTGATGCTGGATGATGTCGTGGCCGATGATGTGTACGATCTCACCGCCGTCTGGCTCGGTTTCCGTCCCGTGATTCTTCCAGACGGCTTCCCAGTCGTACTCGTCGGTTCCAACCCGTTCGGAGTACTGTTTCGTCGAGGAGACGTACTCGATCGGGGCGTCGACCCACACATAGAGGACGAGGTCTTCCGCTTCCGTCCCGTCGCCGGGATAATCGATCCCCCACTCCATGTCTCGGGTGATACAGAGGTCCTGTAGCTCCCCTTCGATCCACTCTCTGGGCTGGTTTTGGGCGTTCTCCGTTCCCTCGAGGCGGTCGATGAACCCTTTCAAGTACTCCTGGAAGTCGGAGAGCCGGAGGAACTTGTGCGGTCGGGTCCGATACTCCGCCGGATTTCCCGTGATCGTCGAGACCGGATCTTCGATTTCGCCGGGTTCGAGATGGCGCTGACAGCCCTCGTCGCACTCGTCGCCGCGAGCCAGCTCGCCACAGTACGGACACGTTCCCTCGACGAAGCGGTCGGGAAGGGGTTGATCGGTTTCGGCGTCCCACGCGACCTCGATCTCCTTTTCGAAGACGTGCTCGCCGTCGATCCACGAGCGGACGAACGATTGAGTCATCTTCGTGTTCGTCTCATCGTGCGTGTGTCCGTAGTTGTCGAATTCGATATTGAACTTCGGAAACGTCTCGTCGTATTGTTCGTGATATTCGAGCGCGAACGCCTCGGGATCGACACCCCTTTCGGCGGCGTTGACGGCGATCGGCGTGCCGTGCATATCCGAGCCGCAGACGAACGCCACTGATTGTCCGAGCTGATCGAGCGCGCGTGAGTAGGCGTCACCGCTGACGTACGTCCGCAGATGGCCGACGTGGAGGTCACCGTTGGCGTAGGGCAACCCGCAGGTGACGACCGCCGGCGTCTCCGTCGGAAACTCCTCGTGCATACACGATATCCGGAGCTAGGACGGTAAAACACTCCCGCTCTCGGTTCGCTTCGAACGTTCTATCGGTTACGATAGCCTGTCGATATCTGAAAGAAACGCCGCCAACATCGGTCGAGTGACGTGAGGCATACAGACGATACGCGCCTCCCCGGCCCCCGTCCGAGAAAGCCGCCACCCCGCGTCTCGGAGACCGTCGATCAACCCGTCCGAGAGCTCAACTGACACGATCGGTAATACCGGTTCCACGACGTCGTAGCCGCGTGCTTCGAATTCGTCACGCAGATATTCGGCGTTCGAACGGGCGGTCCGATACTGTGCTTCGTAGCCAGCCGGCCACAGTTCCGACATCACCGCCGCAGCACTGGCGACGCCGGCCCCGCTTCTCGTTCCCGTAAGCGTCATCTGTGAGGTCGATTCGAGATACGGGGTCTCGATCGCGAGCTCATCAAGAAGCTCCGGCTCACGAACCAACAGTCCACCGGCGGGAACCGCCGCTCGTCCGAGCTTATGTGGATCGATCGTCATCGTGTGGATCTCGGCGTCCGAAAAGTTCCACGCGTGCTCGGTGAACGGGAGCACGAACCCGCCCCACGCGGCATCGACGTGACAGAGCGCGCCGGCGTCGACTGCTAACTCGGCGAGTTCGGGGATCGGGTCGACGCGGCCGTACTCCGTCGTTCCGGCGACACCGACGACACAGACGGTGTCTTCGTCGATGAGCTCGGAAACCGCCTCGAGGTTTGCTCGGTACTCTTCGAGCGGTGCCGTCCGTAGCTCGACGCGGAGTACGTCAGCCGCCTTGTGAAACGAAAAGTGTGCCGACGCCGGTGCGACCACGTTCGGGGTTCGAGTTTCGGCTCGGTTTCGAGCGATCCGAACCGCCTGGATGTTCGCCTCGGTCCCACCCGAGGCGATGTATCCCGCGGCGTCGGGCAATCCCGCGATCTCACCGAGCGACTCGATGGCGTCCCGTTCGAGCCGTGCGACCGTCTCGTACGTCCCCGGATCACCGGGATTGCTCGCGAGAAACCGCACTGCTGCGTCGTGTGCGATCGCATGTGGCTCGGTACACATCGACGACAACACTCGCGAGAAATCCTGCGGTTCGGCCCGCTGCATACACTGGCTCGGTCGGTCCACCGTTTATCGCTTCTCTTTTCGCCCGCTTACCTGACCGAATCGAGCAGCAGCTTCTGTTCTTTCCGCTTGACTTCGTGTTGTACGTCCCGAACGGCATCGATATTCGCCGAGATCGACGAGACGCCCTGGTTGACGAGGAACCGAACCATCTCCGGTTTCGACCCGGCCTGACCGCAGATGCTCGTCGCGACGCCGTACTCGCGGCAGGTCTCGATCGTCTCACCGATGAGTCGGAGAATCGCCGGATGGAGTTCGTCGAATCGATCAGCGACGTGTTCGTTATTTCGGTCGACCGCGAGCGTATACTGGGTGAGATCGTTCGTTCCGAACGAGGCGAAGTCGATCCCGGCCTCGGCCATCTCTTCGATCGTCAGCGCGGCTGCGGGGGTCTCGACCATCACGCCCCACGTTCGCTTTTTCGGATCGATCCCGGCAGATTCCATCAGATTACGGGCTCCGATCACGTCTTCGGCGTCGTTGACGAGCGGGAACATGATCTCGACGTTGTCGTATCCCATCTCGAAGAGCCGTCGGAACGCTTCGAGTTCGTGTTCGAACAGTTCCGGTCGGTCGAGACTGCGACGAATGCCGCGGTAGCCGAGCATCGGGTTGTGCTCGTGCGGCTCGTTTTCGCCGCCTTCCATCTGTCTGAACTCGTCGGTCGGCGCATCGAGCGTCCGAACGCGAACCGGGCGTGGGTAGAACTCGTCTGCGACGGCACGGATGCCATCAATGATCTCCTCGATGTAGGCGTCCTCGCCGTGGTCGTCGATATACCGCTCCGGTGTCTTGTTCGTCGAGAGGATCATATGCTCCATTCGAAGCAAGCCGACACCGTCGGCTCCGGTCGCGGCGGCGCGTTCGGCGGCTTCAGGGATGGACACGTTGACTTTGACTTCCGTCGCCGTCATCGGCTTCACCGGGTTCTGTGGCCGAACGGCTTCGACGGCATCTGTCTGTTCTTCTTTTTCGATCGATCCCTCGGTGACGCTTCCCTTGTCGCCATCGATCGTCACGATCTGTCCGTCCTCGAGTTGCTCGGTGGCGGTTCCGGCACCGACGACCGCCGGTGCACCAAGCTCTCTCGCGACGATCGCCGCGTGACTCGTCATCCCTCCCTCGTCGGTGATGATACCGCTCGAGCGCTTCATCGCCGGCACCATATCGGGTGTCGTCATCTCGGTAACGATGATGTCTCCCTCCCCGACCTTATCGAGTTGGTCGAGCTTTCCAACGATACGGGCCGGTCCCGACGCGATCCCGGGTGACGCACCGAGTCCCTTCAGAAGCACTTTCCCGCCGTCGTTGCCGTCCGAAGCGGCTTCGGCAGCCGATCCCTCCGAGATCGTCGTGATCGGCCGCGATTGCAACATGAACACGTCCTCGCCGACGATAGCCCACTCGACGTCCT
>SKKJ01000246.1 GCA_007121575.1 Natronomonas sp. | reverse complement strand
TAGCGCTTCTCGAAAGCGCTGACGTCTATCTTCGTCTCGGCGGCGGCCGAAACACCATGGCAACGGCTGACGTCGAAAGCGATACTCGGCAGGCGTATTCAACGGCTCAACGCCCAATTCGGGAGGCTCGAATGAACACCGATTGGGTCTCGACCGTCCATCCGACCCGGAGTCTCGCCCAACAAGCCGGAATGGCGTATGAGGAGTATCAGACGTTCGTTTACAACGCGGTTTTGCGGGACTGGGAGTCGTTGGCGGAGACGATGGCCGAGATGAAAGCGATCTTGGATGCGGGAAGCGAGGTCCGAATCGTCAAAGAGCGATCGGACCAACCGTCAACCGATATCCGAATGTCGATCGATGGTCGAACCGCGGTGAACTCCGCGGCCTCTATCGCGTATGATTCACACAACCTCCCCTCCGGTGAAGTGTTCACTGCGCCGTATGAGACGAGCGGTGAGGTGTTCTTCGACGTTCCGATGACGATTAATGCTCGGCGTGTTCGAAACGTACGGTTGGTGTTTGAAGACGGCGAGGTCGTCGAGTACGCTGCTGAACAGGGCGCGGACGTCCTTGAAGGCGTTCTCGATACCGACGACGGAGCACGCCGGCTCGGCGAACTCGGTATCGGAATGAACCGTGGAATCGATCGCTTCACCGATAACATCCTCTTCGATGAAAAGATGGGTGATACCGTCCATCTCGCTCTCGGACGGGCCTACAGTTCCAATCTCCCCGATGGGGAGTCCGGAAACGATTCCGCGGTACACGTCGATATGATCACGGATATGTCGAGAGAGTCGTTCATCGAGGTCGATGGCGAAGTGGTGCAACGGAACGGCCGCTTTCGCTTCGAAGACGGCTTCGGAGCCTAACGGTTCGGCTCGAGTACGATTCGATAGTTCCAATATCAGATGAGAGCAGCCGCTATGTCTCGAAAATCGGCTGAGGAGAGTAAGCCCCCTTCTGTTCGTCCCGGCATTCGGCTGAGCGCCCCTCGCGTCTCCGGGCTACCAGTCGCGATGGGCTTGCACCGGTGAGGATTCGCCGTTCCATCCGTTCCCGCCCGTCGGCGAGCAGCTATTGCCGCTCGCAAGTGGCGAATACGGCCGTTGAACACGACCGCGATCGCCCGGCCCTCGACGGGTTAACTCCCTTCCCTCGCGGGTCGGTTCGCACGTCTCATCGGTCGGGGCGGGTGGTCTCGTTTCTGTTCCAGCGCCGGCGGTCTCCCGCCCCGGGCTTGCGCCCGGTCACCTGCCCGGAGGGTGGGGGGACTTTCCTCATGGGCTGGCGACTTCGTCGCCGTTCCACGGGAACCGGGCTTCCTCTGCCGATTATTCTTACGTCTGTCGGCCGTTTAAGCCGTTCGGTGGTCTTCGCTCGGCGCTGGTTCACATCGCGAAGTAACATCGATGTCAGGTGGTTGCTTTCATGTCTCCAAACAGATATATGGGTTCTATCTCGTACCAACTAACGTAATGCAACTACTTGTGCTCGAAGCGAAATCGGCTGTCTCCGCGAACGACGGCGTCCGAACGAAGCTTTCACGATGAGAACAGTACTCGTCACCGGTGCGACCGGAAATCAGGGAGGTACGATTATCGACCATCTACTGCGTTCAGACACCGAATTTGCGGTGCTAGGATTAACTCGGGATGCGTCCAGTGAAACGGCACGAACACTCGAAGAGCGCGGCGTTCGCATGGTCGAGGGCGATCTGAACGATCCAGAGTCGCTTCGCCCACACGTCGGTGCGGCGGACGCCGTATTCGCCGTGACGAACTTCTGGACGCAAGGGTACGAAACGCAGGTCCAGCAGGGCAAGAATCTCGCCGACGTCTCTGTCGAGGAAGGCGTCGAACAGTTCGTCTTCAGCGGTGTCGGAAGCCATCACGAGGAGACGGGAATTCCTCATTTCGACTCCGCGTGGGAGATCGAACAGCACGCTGCCGGACTCGACCTCCCAATGACGGTGTTACAACCGGTGTTTTTCTTCCAGAATCTCGAAGCCTTCGTCGAAGATCTTCTCGAGGGAACGCTCGCGCTTCCATTGGAGGAGGGCGTCTCCCTGCAGATGGTCGACGTCGACGACGTTGGCCGCGCTGCAGCCGTCTCGTTCGAGCGTCCCGAAGCGTTCATCGGTGAGCGAATCGCGCTCGCCGGCGACGAGTTGACGCTCAAAGAGACGGCGGATGCCCTCTCCGAAATAACGGGAATTGACGTCGAAGCGCTACACGTCCCGATCGAAGATGCATACGAGAGCTTCGGCGAGGAGTTCACCGTCATGTGCGAGTGGTTCAACGAGGTCGGCTACAGCGCGAAGATCGATAGAAACGAGAGGGTCTTCGGTTTCGAGTTCACCACGCTCAATGAATACCTACGAGAGCACGGATGGGAGGACAAAAGCGAAATGGCGTCCGTTCCCGGCTGGGTGAAAGCTCTGTAGACGACAGCTCCGCTCGTAGATATTTGAAGCATACTGTTAACCGACCGCAGACCGACGCCTGGAGTATGCAACTCGAACGGATTCCGCTCGATGTCCCCACGAGAGCGCCCGGCGGTCAGACCGCGGCGTATCTTTTGGGAACTGATGAGTGCTTGCTCGTTGATCCTGCAGCAGCCGACGAGCGGATTGAGACGAGAATCGATCGAGTCACTCATATCGCAGTCACCCATCATCATCCGGATCACGTCGGCCACGTCGCGGAGTACGCTGCGAAAGCCGATGCGACGGTGTGGTGTCGGCACGGTCGGGAGGCGGCGTTCATCCGTGCGACAGGTATCGAGCCCGATCGAACCTTTCGTGAGGGAACGGCGATCTCCGTTGACAACGACTCGGTTCTCGTTCGTGAAACGCCCGGGCACGCTCCCGAACACGTCGCGTTCGGGTTCGATGCTGGAATGTTGATCGGTGATCTCGCCGTTTCCGAAGGGAGTGTCACCGTGAACGCCCCGGAAGGTGATATGCGCGCGTACCTCACCTCCCTCCGTCGAATTCGAACGATGGCTCCGGACCGTTTATTTCCGGCACACGGTCCCGTTATCGAAGATCCGAAAGCCACCTGCGAGCGATTGATTCGCCACCGACTCGATCGAGAACGGCGTGTGTTCGCCGCCGTAAACGCTGGCAACCGAACGGTTTCGGATATCCTCGATTCGGCCTACGACAAGGATCTCGAAGGCGTCCGTGATCTCGCCGGAATGACCGTTCGAGCGCATCTCGAAAAACTTCACCACGAAGGGCGGATTCGGTGGGACGGTTCGAGAGCTACTCTCGCAGATTAACCGTCGATGTCTACGGCTATTTACAGTATATACTACCCACTGTGACGGTATGCCGTCAATCGAGAAGGCCGCGACATCGATCGTCTTCACAGACGATGTTGAAGCCAAGTGATGCGTAAAACGGTCGAACCGATGGATCGAAGCCTGCAGCGAGGGTCGGGCGACGATTCGCCGCCTCATTTATCAACATCGATCCGATCCCTTGCCCGCGACGCCTCGGTCGAATCGCGATCGCTTCTATCTCGGCACCACGAAGGGCGATCGCACCGAGAATCCGTCCCTCCTCGACCGCAATAAGCACCGACGTTCGACGGAGGAGTCCCGTTTCGATCTCCAACAGTGCGGCCTCGAAGATCGATCTGATCGACACGTACTCGCGCGGCACCGCCGATCGGATTTCGACCATGCGGTTCGGCTATCCACCCTTTATCAAGCGAATGACTCGAACTGAATCGGTATCGATCGGTCGATCCTCCGGGACGGGTCGGTCGTCGACGAGTACGGATGCCTCGTGACTCGAGAGACCGACCGCTTCGAGCACATCACCGTAGGTCGAATCAGCGGATAATTCGAGTTCGTGCGTTTTCTCACCGATAACGTCGCACGTGAGCTTCATACGGCATGTACGGAACCGAAGTGGTTTCAGCGTGCCGTTCGGCCGCTGGAACAC
>SKKJ01000228.1 GCA_007121575.1 Natronomonas sp. | reverse complement strand
TGAACACGGCCGCGCCGGCGAGTTCGGTCACCATTCGAGATTACTCGAGTACCGCGCGGATCTGTGATTCCATCTCGGTTCGATCGCTGTGACCGCGGTGTCGCCAGCGAATTCGGTTGGCCTCATCGAGGACGAACGAGTACGGGACGCCGGACGCATCGAGCGCGCGGGTCAACTCGAGTTCGGGGTCGGCCGCGACCGTCCACTCGCCGCCGTGGTCTGCCCACCACGCAGCGACATCGTCGCGCGTGACGGTGTTACCCAGCGGCTCGTTCGTCACGGAGATGAACTGGACGTCATCGCCCACGGCGGCGTTCGTCGCCGCTAAATCCGGCATCATCGCCTGACAGATCGTACACCACGTCGCGAACATCTCGACGAACGTGACCTGTCCGAGCGCTGGAACCGCGGTCGTTCCGGCACTGCTGCCGGGTGCGTCGATCGTTTCGAGTTCGAGCTCGTCGACCGCCGCTTCGCTCGATCCGATCACGTCGAAGGCGACTGCTGCGCCCCCGCCGACCGCGGCGAGGCTTCCGGCACCGATGAGGAGGTCGCGTCGCCGCACGGCTAGTACCCCTCGATGAGCGCTCTGGCGTCATCGATCTCGGTGCCAGCCTTCGGTGGACCGCCGTCGTACGCCCGTTCGACGATCCCGTCTCTGTTCACGAGCAGGATGAGCGAGGCGTGTTGGAAGTGACGCACCTCATGGCGATCATCGGAGTCACGGTGGCCGTCGTGATCATCGTGACCGCCGTGATCGTCATGGCTGTCGTCCATCCCGCCTTCGAAGGCGACGCCGAAGGTGTCTTCGACGACTTCCTTCGCCTGATCGGGGGTTTCGGGGCGCAAGAAGAACCAGTGATCGGGGTCGCGATTGACGCCCATCATGGTGCAGTACTCGTCGATCCGTTCGGGCGTGTCCTGCTCGGGATCGAACGTCATCGGCATGAAGGCGATCTCGTCGGCGTAGCCCTCCCGGATCGAGTCGGCTTGCACCTGCCGCAACACGTAGATGAGCTCTCCACAGACGGTCATACAGTTCGTATACAGGAAGGTCAGCATGGTATGTCTGTCGCCGACGAACTCGGTGGTCGTCACCTCGCGGTCGTGCAGCGGAGCCGGAACGGTCACCTCCGGAAGCGGTTCACCGTAGTACGGATACGGGAGATCGATCTCCGAAAGCCGGTCGTGATTCTCCGGCGGCGGCAAGACGGTCCCCTCCGGTCCGTCGTCGCCGAGACAGCCGGCGACGGCGACGCCGAGCGCCGTCGCGCCGGCTGCCCGGAGGACGGTGCGTCTGTCGTATGTGCGCGTGATGGGGTTCATATGTATGTGTAAGATTCCAACGGGGTAGTCCGCAAAGGTGTATCTCAGTGCATGGGACAGCGAGCACCGAAACGCATCAGTGAGGCTACTCCGGCCCAGCTTCGAGAACGGGCCGAGTCTCCTCATCGAACATGTCGAACGCGTTACGTACCCGGATCGGAAGCGCCGTTTCTTCCTCCTCGGAAAGCGGCTGCATCGCCGGTTCGTCGTTCGGGTGGGGCCATCCGACCACGACGCGTCCGACGTTTCCGGCGATCTCGTGGGAGATACAGACCTCCTGTCTGTCGACGTAATCGTACACACCTTCGGTTTCGAAGGTTCGCTCGTAGCTCGAACCGGGGCCGTTCAGCCGCGGGCTTTCCCACGCATCAACACCGTGCGGCGTCCGGTGCGGCGGGTGGATATCCTCGTGATAGGCGACCACGTCGTGTCGACCCGTCTCGACGAGCCATTCGACAGTCGCGCCGGGGGTGACGTGAATGATCTGTGGATCGAACTCCGGGAACGGTTGTGAGCGAACGAGGACCGTGAACGAATCGGCCGGCGTCCCGAGTTCGCCCGCGTTCTCCACGTCGGTTGACGCCATTTCCTCGGGATCATCGCTTCCCGGGCCGATCCCGAGACAGCCGGCGACCGCGGCCGTCGCTGTCGCTGCGGTCGTCGCGAGCACGTCACGCCGTGAGAGCTGTTGAATCATGGAAAGATCACCCCGAAAGGGGGATTCGTTGACGAGCCGATGCGTCTACGGGTTCGGGTTGTAGATGTCCGGCTCCGGTTCGCCTTGGACATCGATCACGCCGAGCATGCCCTTGCGGACGACCCGCGAGAGCGCGTGGTCGACGATCTTGATCGGGCCGGGAACCGGCGTCTCCATCTCCCACATCGTGACCGCACCCGGAGAGACGGGGGCCGTTTCGATGTTTCTATCCGGCTCCGATAGCACGTCGCCGTCTCGGTAGTACCGCGACATGACGTTGCCGATCGGGTGAACCGCGGACGTGAGGTTCGGACCGCCGTTCGCGAAGAACACGCGAACGGTCTCGCCTTTCTCGGCGGGGATCGGTCCGCGGCCGTTCTCGGTGAACGCATACGCCTCGCCGTTCAACACGACGTAGGTCGGATCCTCGTTGCGCATGCGGCCGAAGTCGAATCGGTGGTGGCCCTCCTCGCCGGCGGTCCCTTCCGTGTACAGTTCGTGCTGTCCGAAGTACAGCTCTCGGTCGACCTCCGGCAGCCCATCCTCGGGTTCGACGAGGATCGCACCGAACATCCCGGCGCTGATGTGGTGGTCCATCTGCGGGACCGTACAGTGGTAGATGTGCACGCCGGGGTACATCACTTTGAACTCGATCGTCGCGGATTCTCCGGGACCGATCGTCGTGTCCGCGGCCCCGCCGCCGGGACCGTAGGTCGCGTGGAAGTCGATGTTGTGCATATCCATGTTCAGGTCCTCAGGAACTTCGAGCGTGAAGTAGATCGTATCCCCTTCACGAACGCGGATCATCGGCCCGGGAACCTGCCCGTCGAACGTCATGTAGTGGAAGGTGACGCCGGGTTCGATCTCGGCGACCTCCTCTGTGGTCTTCATCGTGATCTCGTGACGCCGCGGCTCGTCCCAATCGACCGGATCCGGAACGTCCGTCGGATCGGCTGCGATCCGGTCTGTGTCGAGGGATTCGGCCGGTGGAAGTCCGTCGTCCTCTTGCGGCTCTTGCGGTTCCTCCGGCTGTTCTTCCGCGTTCTCGCCGCCGACACACCCAGCAAGGACGAGTGCGCTGCCCGCACCCGCAGCTTTCAGAAACGTTCGCCGACTAGAGTTGGTGTTGGTTTGGGTGTTCCGGGTCATGGTCTTTCTACACCTGTACATTACAGCCATTTATACAAGAACCCGGCATCAGCGTCTCAAACGCCGGGATACGGGCGTTTCAGACCCACCATATACGGGTGATTTATAAGGGAGTATTGTGAACGATCGAGTCCAATCCGGGTGGTCACACAGTGCGTTCGGTCGCTCTCTGAGAACGGGAGCGTAGCGCCCTCGCTACGTTAATATCGGAGCGAGTTCTCCGTTTACCGAATCCACTCGTCGATCCGGTCGTACGGCGGCTGTTCGGGCCACTCACTGGCGATCCACGACTCGCGAATCGTTCGGTCCGACTCGAGCAAAAACATCGCCGGCACGGGCTCTTCGAGACCGGTCATACCACCGATATCGTGAACGATTCCGTACCGTTCTGCGACGCCGTTTGCGGGATCGCTGAATATCCCGCACGACAGCTCGTGCGATTCGAGGAACGACTGCATATCGAACGGTTGAGAAATACCGACACCGGCGACCGAGACCGCGCTCTCCCAGCCGCGTTCGCGAACCGCGTTCCACGTATACCGCGATTTGCCGCTGCCGTTCAGCGGGTAGAAAATCAAAAGCAGCGGGTCGTCATCGAGGAGCTCCGAGAGCGTCACGTCGCGCCATCCCTCTGCCGTCACGAGCGGGCGGGTGAACTCGGGTGCTTTCTCACCCGATTCGGGGGGCGAGAGATCGCCGAATTCGGGGACGTCGAAGGGGAACGCGCCCATCACTCGATCCCCCCGTACGTTCGATCGAGATACGTCACGATGTTTCCGCTTTCGGCCATCGTGAC
>SKKJ01000241.1 GCA_007121575.1 Natronomonas sp. | reverse complement strand
GAGCGCCACGCTCGCGAATCGGAAACGTTGCATATCGAATACGAATCCGCGAACGCTGGCTTAACGAGCACCGATCTCGGTCACGTCTGCACCGAACTCAAAGCGGCGTATGAGGACGGATGGGAGCCGATGGACTGCCATTTCTGGGTGTTCGATACCGAGGGAGGGTTCCGCGGCGAATGGCGGCTCAAAAGCGGATGGCTTCGGGCGCTCGACCGCGGCGATATCCCCGAGACGGATTTCTCGACGCTCGTGTTGTCGGCGCGCGAACCGGCAGACAACCCGCCAGCACCGGTCCCGGCGTTCGGCGTAACCGCATCGGTCGAGTAAATGCGCGAACCCATCCGTACTCGACTGCTCGGGCACCACCGTCCCCTTTTTGAGGATGCCTTGGCGTGTGCCGACGCCGTCACGGCTGGGTGGGACGGAGCGTCAACGACCGATCGATCGATGGTCGTCGAACCCTACCGGACGACGCTCGAACGAGCGGGGTTATTCGAGCCGTTGATTCACGCGCTTTCGGACGCGGTGCGTGCCGCGGGCGGGACACTCGTTGCCCGTCCGGTTCCCGATATACCGTACCTCGCGATCACTGGGGAGGGTATCGTCCTTCGCGGACCGATCGAGAGCGGTCGAGTCGTCATCACACTCAGCGCGTTCGAGGTCGATCCGTACAGACGAGGCCCACCGCTTCCGGACGCGCTCACCGTCGAGGTGCGTCGATAGCGCCGACGGGCAGTACGTCGGGAGCACGCTTATACCGAAACCTCCCGACGTACGACCATGCGATTCGAAAGCGAGACCATAGTCATCACCGGTGGTGGATCCGGGATCGGGCGGGAAACGGCACTCAAGATCGCCGAGGATGGGGGCTTCGTCGTCGTGACCGATATCGATGAAGCGGGCGGACGTGAAACCGTCGACGCGATAGTGGCGAACGGCGGTGAGGCAGTATTTCACGAGCTCGACGTGACCGACGCTGAGGCGTTCGAAGCCGTCGTCGAAACGGCGATCGCCGAGTACGGACTCGATGGGATCGTCAACAACGCGGGCGTGGTGCATCCGCTCGAAAATACCGAAGACGTCGCCGACTCGACGTTCGAGCAGGTCGTTTCGGTGAATATTCGAGGCGTCTGGAACGGGTGTCGAGCGGTACTGCCGCATTTTAAGAGACGCGGCGACGGAACGATCGTCAACGTCGGTTCGTTGGCGTCGTTTCTCGGGTTACCCAAACAGTCAGTCTACTCGTTGACGAAAGGGGCCGTAATGAACTTCACCCGAGCGATCGCCGCCGAAGCGGGTAGGGAAGGAGTCCGAGCAAACGCGGTCTGTCCGGGGTTCATCGAGACGCCGCTCGGCGACCAGTATTTCGAAGCACGGTCGGATCCGGAAAGAGCGAAGCAACAAGCGATTATGCAGTATCCGCTCGGCCGACTCGGCGAACCGAAAGAGGTCGCGGACGCGATCGCGTTTTTACTCTCCGATGAGGCGTCGTTTATCACCGGGCACGGACTCGTCGTCGACGGCGGATATTCGATCAGTTAATCGGACCATTAGGCCGTTGATAGTTCGGGAAACACGGATTCGAAAACGGCAATCAGCAGGTTCCGGAACGCGATGAATTATGGGCACACAGGTATCACGTACCGATATGGAGTTCAGCCTTCCAGTATCACTCGGTGCGTTGCTCGCGATCGTTATCGTCGGAGTCGTCGGGCTCGTCAGCAGTGGAATGATGGTTCTCGAGACGACGCTGATGATGGTTGCACCATCGATGCTTATTTTCGGATTGATCGCCTTCGCACTCGGCGTAAAACACGGCGAATACCGCGCACGGTAGTCGAGGCCTGAAGCGGAACGGACGATTCTAGTACGACACGTCCAGCGGCGACTCGAAAGAGATCCACTCTTCGGCGTATAACGCCTCGTGACAGACCTCACAGAGGATAAGCGCCACTTCTGTTTCGCCTGCAAGTATCGCACGTTGTGGCGTGCATCTACTCGCAGAACAGCAGTTCGTACACTCCATCATATCTCGACTCGAAGCGCTGGTACATAGGTGTGCTGGTGAATACCAAGACAACACAACCCAGTGTCTCATCGGGAACCATGTTCAACTAATCTTTGAGGCGAAGTCCCTTTCTCCAAAGAACCGTTCGAGAGAGCAGCGCTCTCTCGTGATCTCGAAAACCTTCGATTTTCGGGCGACAGCGCGATGAATTAAAATAAATACGTCATCACACACGATAGAAGCAAATCCATGTCCGAAATCGTTCATATTAAACACGTATGTTTTCTATATTCGCATAAAATGCCGCATAGGAAAGTTATATTCCCTGCGTGAACCCTATCTGTAGCTGTAATGGGCGTAACCAAACACGTGCGTTCGCTGTTTGTCATTCGAAGCATACAGCGGCGCTCGACAGTGTGCACCACCATACATAAGGGGGTGAGCTGATCAGACCAGCGGTAAGTGCGGATAAACGTCCTGGCAACTGCCATTTCGTGGCCGGTCTCGAATCGATCAGGTATGTTCCTGATACGGTCGTTCGCTCGGCACGCTGATCGGCCACGTTGCTTGCGACGGGTGATGCGTTCCCCGTCAGGTGTCCGGTGTGGAGACCCCGTTTTTATACTTGATGTTATGCGCTATGACAGAGACGGAGCAAAGTGTTCGCTTTGAAGGCCGGTTTAAAATTACGCTCCGAATCCCTCTTCGAACCGAAAGACGCCGTTTTGCTGCACGGTCTCGCCGTCGACCTCGATGAGCGAATCCTCCGACATATCGACGATCATATCCACGTGGACGGCAGATTCGTTCGCCGTCCGCCCCTCACCGACGCACTCTTCGTATGCACGGCCAACGGCCATATGCACCGTATCACCCATCTTCTCATCGAAGAGCATGTTGTACGTAAACCGATCGATATCCCGATTCATCCCGATACCGAGTTCGCCAAGTCGGCTCGCACCGGGGTCCGTGTTCAACACCTCCGTTAAGAGGCCCTCGTTCTGTTCGGCGGTATGGTCGACGACATCGCCGTTTTCGAACACGAGATGTGCGCCGGTGATCTCTCTGCCCTGGTGATACAGCGGCATATCGAAGAGAACCTCGCCCTCGACGCTGTCGGGAACGGGGGCGGTGAACACCTCCCCGCCCGGGAGGTTCTTTTCGGCGTAGTCATTGAGCGTTTTCATTCCAGCGATCGACATCGTCACGTCCGTCACGTCACCGCTTTTGATCCGGACCTCGCTCGCAGGATCGAGGATATCGACCATCTGTGCCTGCAGTTCGCGCTGGGCGTCCCAGTCTTTGTTGACGGCATCCCACACGAAGTTCTCGTACGCGTCCGAGCTCATCCCCGCGAGTTGGGCGTTCCCGGGCGCAGGGAACTGAGTGAGACACCAGCGTTTCGAGAGCGCAACCTCCTGAACGGGTCGGTTCGCTCTCGAGAGTTCGGCCTGTTTCGCCGGTGGGACGTCGCTTTGTTCGGTCGCGTTCGTCTCACCACGGACGCGGATCAAGACGTCGCTTTCCTCATAGAGGGCTTTCGTATGCGTCGGCGTTTCGAACGCATCGGCGTCAGTCGCCCTGAGATACGCTCGCTGTGCTCTGCTCTCGCTCGCCAGATGAACGGGCGTTGCGCCACGATCGCCGACGGCTTCGTGCAACGCAACGGCTAAATCTTCGGCGACGTTCGGCGTGCTGATAACGACGTTATCGCCAGCCTGTACGTCCGTCGAGTGATCGACGATAATCTCGGCGTGTTCGCGGATCCGTGGATCCATACTCGATATGATTTCCCCGCAGTCTATACGCTTGCGATAAAAAACCGAATCGATTGTACACTAACTGGGGAATACGCCTAAGTCACCGTCGATCGAATACGATGGTATGTGGCGTCGACGGGGGAAGACAAACGTCACCTGTATCGCATGTGGGGAGATGCTTCCCAGAAGCGACGCTCGCGAGT
>SKKJ01000291.1 GCA_007121575.1 Natronomonas sp. | reverse complement strand
GGGACGCCGATTATCACGGCGAGAAACGTCCCGAGTAAGCCAACGAGGAGCGAAATTCGAGCACCGTAGAGAAACCGTGAGTAGACGTCTTGGCCGACGTTGTTCGTCCCGAGAACGTGTTCGGTCGTCGACTCCACGGTTACTTCACCGATCTGGCCACCGGCGGCGACGTCCGCCGTATACGATATCCCCAACGGCGGATACGGCTGTCCGTTCTCATCGAAATGGCCCGTCTGTGTCGGATTGTGCGTCGCGAGGATGGGTGCAAACGTCGAGAGAAATACCATGAGGATCAACAGTACGAGACCGATTTTCGGGAGTAGACTCGCCGAAAACGTCGATTTAAGGTTTGTTTTGACACGATCGGAGATCATTCGACGCTCACCTGTGGATCGAGGTAGTTGTAGATCGCATCGACGATGATGTTGATCGTCACGAACGCGATGGCGATGAAGACGATAATTCCTTGCATGAGCGGCCAATCACGCGCGTTGAGGGCGTCGATCAACCGCAGTCCGAGCCCCGGCCAGTTGAACACCGTCTCCGTGATAACGGCCCCGCCCATCAGGGTGCCGAGTTGGAGGCCCAGGACGGTGACGATCGGAATCATCGTGTTTCGGAGGACGTGTTTGTATCTGACTAGTACTTCCGGCAGTCCCTTGGCTCGCGTCGCCGTCACGTACGGTTTGCCGAGCTCGTCGACCATCCCACTTCGGGTGAGTCTCGTGATGAGCGCCGTAAAGTACGTCCCGAGTGTGATCGCCGGCAGCGTAATATATCGAAGCCACGTCGCGAGATCGCCCGCCGACCCGGTCTGGACGAGCGTCATCATTGCCTCACCGAACCCGACGGCCCGACGGCCGGTCGGGAAAATCCCCGCCCACACGCCCAAAAGCAGGATCAACATGAGCCCGAGCCAGAAATTCGGGGTACTGATCCCTAGCAGTGAGAACATCGTCGCACCGTAATCGGACGGCTGGTTTCGTCGGGTCGCAGAGATCACGCCGAGCGGAATGGCGATCACGATCGCGATGATCGTCGCGGCCACGGCGAGTTCGAGCGTCGCCGGAATTCGCTCGATCACCATCGCTTCTACCTCTCGGCTCGAGCGCCACGAGTAGCCGAAATCGCCGACGATAATCCCTTGGACGTAATCGAGATACTGAACGTAGATCGGCTGATCCAGCCCCTCCTGTTCTCTGACCCGTGCTATGGTTTCGGCGGTCGCACCCTCACCGAGCATAAGCGTTGCTGGATCGCCGGGCGAGACCGCCCGGAGGCCGAACATGATCGTTATGACACCCCAGATGACGAAAATCCCCTGCAGGATTCGTCGAACCAGGAACTTTCCCATCGACATCTGAATCTATATGTATCGTCGCAAACAGCGCATCGGTACTATCGTGTCCCTCACTTTCGGTCAAATCGCTGATTTGATTGTGCTGGTCGCGCTGCGTTAGTCGCGTTTCGTTACTACGTTAGTTGTGCTTCATTGCCGCATTAGTTGTTTTGTGTTACGATTCAATGACCTGCCGTGTTTCAAGCCCGACTATGTGTCCATGCCCCAGATGTAGACCGTCTCGTCCTCTCGGGGTTCCCACTGGATCGCTTCGTTGACACCGTAGATGCTTTCTTGGGTGTGCAAGAAGACGAACGGTGCCTTCTCGTGAGCCAATTGATTGACCTCCTCGAGCTGTTCGCGTCGCTCGTCCGGATCCTCGATCTGTTGGCTCTCGTGGATCGCGTCGCTGAGCTCCGCGTCGTCGAACGTTCGTGTCTCGGCTTCTTGGCTGAAAAAGCCCTGTACGCCGTAATCCGTATCGCCCGTGATGGTCCCCCATCCGATCATATAGAACGGAATCTCGATCACGTCGGGATCGACACCCGCGGAGTTCGCATCGGAAACGACACCGAAGTCGACGACATCGACGCTACAGTCGACGTTGTCGAGTTGGTTGATCTGGTCGGCCGCGGTCTCGCCGATCGCGGCGTCGTTGAGGTATCGACCCTGCGGCACGACGAGTTCGATCTCGACGCCGCCGTAACCGCTCTCTTCGACGAGGCTCTCGGCGGTTCCGACGTCGTGCTCGTAGGGTTCGATGGCGTCGTTGAACCCGTTGATTCCCGGGGCGACCGGCTGTCCGCGCGCTTCGCCGAAGCCGCTCAGGATCGTCTCGACGATCCCTTCGTTATCGACGGCGTGGTTCATCGCCTGCCGGAACTCGAGGCTGTCGAACGGCTCGACGGTGTTCTTCATCGGCAAGAAGATGTTTCGGAAGCTCGTCACCTGTCTGATTTCGACGCCGTCGGCGTTTTGTACCGTGGTGGCGTCCTCCGGAAGGATGTTGATCGTGAGGTCAGTCTCGCCGGTTTCGAGGGCGTTGACGCGGCCGCTGGACTCGCCATCGGCGTTGAACGTGACACGTTCGAACGGCGGTTCCTCGCCCCAGTAATCGTCGAATCGCTCGAGAACGATCTCCTCTCCAGACGTGAAATCGACGACTTCGTACGGTCCGGTGCCGTTGAAATCCTCCGGATCGGCTCCCGAAACCGATTCGCCTTCCTGATCGGCGTCGTGATTCTCGATCGACCACTCGCGATTCATCGCACGGGCGTAGTTACCGAACTCGAACTCCGCCAGCCCGGGTGCGGCCGAATACATCACTTCGAGCGTCGTTTCATCGACGGCCTCTGCCCCTTCGATCGATCCGAGTCCGAACGCGCCGATGTCGCTTGCGACACCGATGTCGTTGTCGACCGTCCGGTTGATCGTCCATGCGACGTCTTCCGCGGTCAACGGATCGCCGTTGTGGAAGACGACGTCGTCTCTGAGCCGAAGTTCCGTGGCCCCGCCGCCGAGGATCTCCGTCTCCTCGACGACGCGCGGGAAGATCCCTTCGCCGGGATCGAAGTCGAATAGCGGCTCATAGATGTGATCGAGCACGTCGAAGTAATCGCCGGTGATGTGATCGAGCGGATCGATCGTGTCCGGGAACTGTGATAACGTGATCGTGATCTCATCGAGCGTTTCGGCTGGATCGCCGTTGCCGTTGCCGTTCCCGTTGCCGTTTCCGTTTCCGTTGCCGGCACAGCCGGCGAGCCCGATGCTGGCTGCGACAGCCGCGCTGGTACCACCATATTGGAGGAATGTCCGCCTGTTCACGCTCTTTCGTGACATACGCGAACCGTTACGATCGATACCATATATATTTTTATCAATTCACAACTGGTTGCTGCTTTAAACTGGGCTCAGTTTTGGTCCCTCTTGTATACTTTTGTCCATTCGGTCGGTACGCTTTTCGAGATACTCACCGCTGGTCGGCAACCGTTTCCGATCACACAACCGTTAACCGCCCACCGTTCGAGGTGAACGGTATGCGAATCGCACTACTCGGTGGAACTGGCGATATCGGACGCGGTCTTGCACTCCGATGGGGACACGATACGGACCATGAAATCCTCATCGGCTCCCGGGATCCTGAACGGGCGCGCGAACAGGCCACGGCGTACGAGAACGCGCTCGACGATCGCGGTATCGACGCCGATTTCAACGGTTTTGAGAACGCGATGGCGGCCGACAGGGCGGATGTGGTCGTTCTCGCCGTCCCGGCGTATCACCTCGTCGACACCGTCGAAGCGGTCGCCGATCGACTCGATTCGGATACGATCCTCGTCACCCCCGCGGTCGGGATGAAACGCGACGATGACGGGTTTCATTACAACCGTCCCGGTGCCGGCAGCGTCGCGGCCCTCGCCGATTCGGCGAAACCGGCCGACGTTCCACTTGTCGGCGCGTTCCACAACCTCCCGGCGGGCAGACTCGCCGATCTCGACAGCGAGTTCGATTGGGATACCCTCGTCTTCGGCGATGACAGCGATGCGAAGACGACCGTCTCACAACTCGCCGCGGAAATCGAAGGCCTTCGACCGCTCGATGTCGGTGGCTTGGCAAACGCCCCCGAAGTCGAGGGCGT
>SKKJ01000023.1 GCA_007121575.1 Natronomonas sp. | reverse complement strand
CGTACGAACGCTCGAAGCGGCCGAACGGCTGGCGGACGTAGATGGACGAAAGAAGGCGGGAGAGACGATACGAACGCGTCAGCGGGAACTGTCGCGTTAGCCGAGTCGGAACGGTTCTTCTTCGCTCTTGTCGGCGTCGAGGTCTTCCAGTTGGATCACGTCTTCGGCTTCTTGCTCTTCGACCCGTTGGCTGAGTCGCGTCACGTACTGTTTGTACTCGTCGAGCTGATCGCGGAGATGCTCGGCTTCGAGTTCGAGCCGCTCGTGTTCGCGAACGAAGCTTTTCGGAACCTCGACTTTCGGCGGGAAGTTCTCGGCGGCCGAGGTGGTTTCGGACGCGCTGCCGCCTTTGAGTTCGTGTTCCGGAACGACACGAACCTGCCCGTCGTGCGCGACGAGGGTGTCCACGTAATCGCGGAACACGGCGGACAACGAGATATCGCGCTCTTCGGCGATCTCTCTGAGGGTTTCGAAGGCCTCTTCGTTAACCCGAAATGAGATCGTCTTGTTCTTGTTGCCCATATCGGTTCTAGTTGAACGGTCCGTATATATAAGGGTTCGTCAGACGCACGCACGCCGAGACGATCTCGGGTCGGTGTGATCGATGCGACCATTTCGATGTGCTAACGAAAAGGCCTATCCGGGCGAGTGACGACGGTTCGATAATGACCGTTGAGCTCGCCTTCGACGAACAGGAACTGCTGCCCGCGATTGCACAGGACGCCGATTCTGGCGACGTGTTGATGTTGGCGTACGTCACCGAGGAGGCTGTCGACCGAAGTCTCGAAACGGGGGAGGCACACTACTTCTCTCGAAGTCGCGACGAACTCTGGCATAAAGGCGGATCGAGCGGTCACGTTCAGCGAATCGAAGAGATCCGCGTCGACTGTGACGGTGACGCCATCCTGTACGTAGTCAAACAGGAAGGCGGCGCTTGCCACACCGGATATGACTCCTGCTTTTACCGGACGATCGACGGTGAAACCGTCGGCGAGAAGGTCTTCGATCCTGACGCAGTTTATCAGTAACTCGGTTTGAGATTATAGACACGTTCAACAATGGAATCGGAAACTGACGCGGATGTGGTCGATGAACTACAGCGTGCGGACGAACGCGTCCGACAGCTTCGCTCGGAACTCGAACGGAGTGACGTTCCGCTCGAACGGTTGAAAGAACTCGTCGAGCTCTATCGTTCCGTCGAATCCATCCTCGATCGATGGGAAGAGCGCGCGACCGATTGGGACGATTTTCAAGGCTACGTCGAGTTTCGCAACGATCTCGCCGAAACGCTCGAAGAGGCTCCCAGCGACGTGCCGAACCGTGACGCATTCACCGAGGCCGATGCACACGTCAAGACGGGTGGCGTTTCGACGTCGCTCGATACGTCAGATTTCGATGCGGCCCGGGCGGCGCTCGGCCCTGTTCGATCAGTCGTCGAGACGTACGATGCGCTCGAATCCGCACGCGAAACACGTCGGAAAGCGTATCGGCGGACAAGACGACGAGCGAAGGGGATTCGCGACCAAATCGAGTCTCTTGAGCGGCTTCTCGAACTCGGTGCAGCCGACCTCGATGCACCGATCGAACGACTCCGCGATCCAATCTCGACCTACAACGAATCGGTTGCGGAAGATTTCGAAACCTTCCGTCGGGAGACGCCGTCTCGAGACTTTCTGTCGTTTATCGAAACGGCCGCTCGAACACCGTTCGTCGACTACGAACCACCGCGTTCGGAGCTACTCGAGTACGTGCGGACACGTCCCATCGGTGAATCCCCGATCGACGAACTGCTGGAGTACGCCGAGTACTCGTCGTCGAAGCTTTCACACTATGTCGACGATGCGAACCTACTGAAACGTCGCGTCGCGACGAACCGAACGTATCTCGAACGGCTTTCGGCGGATCCACTCAGAATCGAGTGGCCACCCCAACCGGCCGAAACGCTCTGGTTTCGAACCGGTGAACTCGTTTCGCTCGTCGGTCGGTTCGCGGACGAATCGACCGTCGAAACGTTACGGAAAATTCGATCACTAACACAGGATTCGGAATACGAACGACTCCGAAATGCGGCAATCTCTGACGTTGAGCTCACGGATGACGAGCGCCGACGCTTAGCGAGCGGTTCGATCGAAACGGAGCTCTCGGCTGCGCGCGAAGCACTCGAACGGATAGAAGCCGCTCTCGACGAGTACGACGTGTAAGGTGTTGTGACCGTCGGCTTTTATCTCCCTACGAACCACGCACAGCATGAACCGCGTCACGACACGCCTTGAGCAACGTTTCGGCTCGATCGCGGTTTCGAGCCTCCGCGTACAGCCGGATGAGCGGCTCCGTTCCACTCGGGCGAACGAGTACCCACGCGTCGCCGTAATCGAGTCGATAGCCATCGAGCGTCGTCAACTCCGCATCGGCCGTTTCAGCGTACGATTTGGCGGCGTTCAACATCACCCTCCGTTCGTCTGCGTTGGCGTATTCGACGTTCTCTCTGACCATTTTGTATCCGCTGTATTTCGCGACAATTTCGCTCGCGGGTCGCTCAGTGAGGAGTGCAAGGAACCGTGCGGCGGTATACGCCCCATCACGAGCGATCCGATAGTTCGGGAACAAAATACCTCCGTTACCCTCCCCGGCGATCGGGACCTGCACGTTCTCGTTTCGTAACGCTTCGATTCGTGTGATGAGATGCGTACTGCCGATAGGGGTCAACTCGAGCGTTGCGTCGCTTTCGGTAACGACGTCGACGACTCGCTGTGAGACGTTGACTGCTGAGACGGCAACATCGCCGGCACTGAGTTCGTTCGCTGTGAGCGCGGCGAACGATGCATCGCCATCGATGTGTGCCCCGTTTTCGTCCACGAAAATCGCTCGGTCCGCATCGCCGTCGTGAGCGATGCCGAGATCGGCACCGCTCGTCCGAACGAGCCGTCGAAGGTCGGCGAGGTTCTCGGCGACCGGTTCCGGATCTCTCCCGGGGAACCGACCGTCCGGCTGCGCATTGAGTGTAATCACTCGACAGCCGAGTTCCCGGAAAAAACGCGGGCTCGTCAGACAGCCGGCGCCGTGACCCGGATCGAGCACGACGGTGAGTTCGGCCGCTTCGATCGAACCGTGGAGGCCGAGCACCTTCAGCTGCTCGAGGAGTTCTTCGACGTATGTCTCCCGTGCGTTATCGACCCAGTGGCTCGTTCCGACATTGGCGTATTCGACCACATCGATCCGGTCTTCAGCGAATCGGGATTCGATCCGTTCGAGCGCCTGTTCAGTCAACTCGACCCCGTTCTCGCCGATCAGCTTTATTCCGTTGTACTGTGGCGGATTGTGGCTCGCCGTGATCATCATCGTCGGAATCTCGTTGCGTTCTGCAAACGCCTGTGCCCCCGGTGTCGGAACGATCCCGAGTCGATAGACCGAACAGCCGACAGACGCAAGCCCACTCGCAGCGGCGTCGACGAACATTTCGCCCGTCGTTCGCGTATCCCTCGCGAGTGCGACCGCCTCTGCATCAAGAACGGTTCCCGCCGTTGCGGCGAGCCTTTCGACGAACGATGGCGTCATCCTTTCGCCGACGACACCACGAACCCCGCTCGATCCGAAAATATTCATACGTATACATCTGAACCGCACAGCAAAGTGGTTTCTACTGAGCGATCACTTCTGCATGGCGTCGTACTAAAAGTACAACGTAAGCAACACTGAAAACCGATGTGGAGGACAAAAGTGTCAGCGGGGCGCGATTACACGTTCAATCACGGCATGTTTTACATTATTCGTCGCACGATCGTTCGACACTCGAACTGTGTTCGAACTCTCGGAACGTTCTCGTCTGACGAAACGTTCACGTGGTCCGGGTTAGTACAACGAAAAAATGGCCGAATCGAGCGGAAAACGGCGTGCGGACGCTGGAGCTCTCGCAGATATCCTTCGCAAGCGTGCGCCACTTCTCGAACACCTTGCGGATACCCCCCGAGATCAGCG
>SKKJ01000225.1 GCA_007121575.1 Natronomonas sp. | reverse complement strand
CGTCGCTCGGATTGTAATATCGGCTCGGCATGAGATCACCGAGCCACTCGATATCCGGCTCCATATCGGACAGCCCCTCGACGAGCCAGAAGAAAAAGACGGCACCTAACGCGGTCACCTGCGCGGTCGTGGCGCGGTCAAAAATAACCGAGAGCGTGATCCCGATCCCGGCACAGACTAACAGATACGGGACGCTGAGCACGTGCGCCATGACGAGCGGGATAACGGCGAACGATTCGCCGACGGCGATCGCACCGCCGTACAGGACGACGATCAATCCCACGTGCAATACGACGAGCGGAACCACGAGGGCGGCGGCTTTCTGTGCCAACACCGACTCTCTGGAGACCGGATTCGAGAGAATCAGATCCATCTTTCGGTTTTGGATATCCCTCGCGATCGTTCCTGCGCCGATATACGCGAAATAGACCCCGCCGAAGAGAATTATGATAAAAGGATAAATGTAGCCCGCAGTGAACCCTTCGATCGTGTGTATCTCTTCGAATCCGAGGAGGCTAATCATATAGTCGGGATAGACGTCTTGAATGAGCTCTGCTTCCGCTTTCATCGCGGGGAAGACGGCGAGAAAGAAGACCGTGATCACGGCCAATACTCCCGTCAAAATCAGCGAGCCGCGTCGGAGTTGTTTCGCTTCGCTTCGAAGGATCGCCGTCATGATATGTCCTCCGAGCGTTCGTCTGGATCGGTCTCTTCGGAAACATCTTTCGGGAAGGTTTCCCCCGATGAGTCGCTCCGATAGTAGTGTTTGAAGATCGTATCGAGTTGAGGATTCCCGATGTTCGCGTCCTCGATCTCGAACTGAACGAGATGTTCTAAGAGCGGTTGCGTCTCGCCGGTGTACGTGAAATGAACCGCGTTGTTGACGATCTCGACATCGATCATCTCGTCGGTGACAAATCGCGTTTCGTCGACGGAGTCTTTCAGGTGGACCCACACCTCCTTCCCGCTTCGTTTGAGCAACGACTCGATATCTTCGAGCGCGACCAACTCGCCTTCGCGAATGATCCCGACCCGATCACACACGCGTTGAACCTCACTCAGCGTATGTGACGACAGAAAGATCGTCTTCCCCGCGTCGCACTCTTGTTGAATAAAGACGTGCAAGCGGTCCTGTTTCAACGGATCTAACCCGCTTGTCGGCTCGTCCATGATGACGAACTCCGGATCGTGCATGAACGCCTGGACGATCCCGAGCATCCGGCGATTTCCGGCGGAGTACGTTCCGACTGGCTTTTCTAACGGCGGATGAAACAGCTCCAGTAATTCGTCTCGACGCTCGTCCGAACGCATCCGTGCGAAGTAATCGAGAACTTCGTTGCCGGTCAAATGTTCGTCGAACCCCAAACTATCCGGTAGATAGCCGATCTTCGATTTGGTCTCCGTGAGTGCCTTTCGATCGCGGATGTCTGCTCCGAGCACGGTCGCCGTTCCCGATGTCGGTTTGATGAGGCCGAGTAACATCCGTATCGTCGTCGTTTTCCCCGCCCCGTTCGGGCCGAGATAGCCGAAAATCTCTCCCTGTTCGACCGAAAACGAGACCTCGTCGTTCGCAGCGAAATCCCCGTATCGTTTGGTGAGGTCGGTGAGTTCGACGGCCGGCATGGGTTTTTGTTGCAGACCATTCACCTCCGATAGAGCCAGACGAAAACCGCTGCAGCGAGAACGACCAAGACGCCAAAGATCAACAACTCGAGTGCTGGAAACAGTCCGTCATCCGATTCGATGACGTCGACGGCGACGGTCACCGGACGAATCGTCGCGACCTCGTCGTCCGGATCGAGGTACTCGATTTCGACCGTCGCCGGATAACTGCTGATCGGCGCGTCGCTATCGACTTCGAGATCGAACGCGACTCGGTCGCTTTCACCCGGTCCGAGACTGGAGATGACGGTCGTTCGGAAGTCGCTGTCGAGGGGATCTTCGACGCCGAGATGGACGCGAACATCACTGATCGAGCCGTCTCGCTGGTTGGTGAGTTCGAGTTCGAGCGATCCCGTCTCCCCAGCAGCGAACGTGGCGTTGATCGGTCTCACATCGATCGCGTCCCGACGTTCTGTGATCTCGACCCGGATGGGCGATGTCGTCGATCGGTCGTTTCCGGCTGGTGTTCGGTACGCCGTCGTCACATCGAGACGCTGTGGGACGGCGTCCGCTTCGAGCGGGACTGTGCCTCGAAACTGAAATGACGCGGATTCGCCGGGAGCGAGGTCGCCGACCGCGTAGCTCCGGCTCCGTGGTTCGATCTGCGTCTCACCGAGCGACAACACGACGTTTTCAGCCGTCTGTGGCCCGTCGTTGGTAACCATTCCGTCGATTCGTCCGAGTTCGCCGACTCGGAGCGTGGATGTTTCGACATCGAGTGTGAACGTCTGTTCGTCGGTCGGCCGAAGCCCGGTCGACAGGCCGTCTTGCGTCTTGGAGACGCCATCCGGATCGGTAAACCCGACGTGGCCGGTGAGTGTCACGTTCCGTGCTGAGACGTCTTGACGCATCGTTGCATCGAAGGAAAGTGTCGTGTTCTCACCCGGTTCCAGCCGATCGATCCGCGCCGTATTCTGTGATCCTTCACCGAGCAGCACGTCGCTCGTCGTCGAATCGAGTTTGAGCGTGATGTCTCGCGCCGGTTCGCCACCGACGTTGGTAAGCTCGGTTTCGAAGGTTCCACGATCGCCGACTTGGACGTCGCTGTCAACCGTTCGAAGGGCGAACCGTGCGCCGTCGTCGACGAACACATCGACCGAGGTTCGAACGCTTCGGCTTCGTTCGTTCACCACGCCGCTCCCGGGTGAGTACTGGCTCGTATGGCGGTACCGAAGGCGAACGTCGATCTCGTACTCGCCCGGTTCGACGTCTTCTGGAACGGTGATCATGATCGGCACTTCTCGGACGTCACCGTCGTGCACGGTGCCGATCGAGTGTTCTCGCGTTGAGACCTCAAACGGGCCAGTATCCGTTATTTCGACGCTCACACCACGAGCAGCCGTGACGATGTCTCTGTTTGTGGTCGCACCCAAGCTGATTCGGCCTCTGTTTGCCACTTGGAGGTTCAGCTGGGTGGCGCTTCCGGGCGCTACTTCGGGTTCGGCGACGTACATGTCGAGATCCGGCTCGCCTCGGACGAACTGTATCTCATCCTGTGCCGCCACGATCCCGACAGCTGTGAACCCCGCGACGACTACGAGTGTTAGGAGGATGACTCGTCGGCGTCGCATTTATGAATCCTGCATCTTCGTCGCCGTTGCGACCTTTTGAGGCCTAACTCTCGGTGGGGGTCGACGTGCGGAGACCATTCTTCCCGAAATATTGCTTTCATACACACATATATCATGCTGGTAATTCTCACCAGACGGATGTTGCTGACCGTACGTTACCTCGAACCGTCGTCGATTCCACCCTCATCTGCCGTATCCGATCACCGATCCTTTTATCCCGCGTGCTGAACGAATCATATGACTCTCAATGTATCTGTGCTCGTTTTACCGGCGTTTGATGAGTTGGCGACCCTCCCGAGTGAGGCGACACCGTGGGTGAGTGCGTACGATCTCGACGAACAGGTGCGAATCGATGGAGTTCCGACCCCCGTTCGATACGCCGACAGTGGGCTTGCCGTCGTTCCGACCGGTGTCGGTAAAACCGCGGCGGCAGCGACGACAACGGCGCTGCTTTCGAGCGATCGACTCGATCTCGATGACGCGCTCGTCCTCTCTGTCGGCGTTGCTGGTGGTCCGCCAAACCTCCCCGTTGGATCGGTCGTCATCGCCGATACGATCGTCGATTGGGACGATAAGTTCCGAATCGACGCAACCGGCGAGGTGCCGATCGGCTTGAACCCCTATACGGACGATCAGGGCGTCTTCGAGCTCGATTCCGATCTCGTCGAGGAGGCGCTGACGTGCTCGACGGAGGTTGACCTCGTTGGATCGAACGATGAATCGGGATCGGCGAGCACCGAACAAACCGGACCGACAGT
>SKKJ01000046.1 GCA_007121575.1 Natronomonas sp. | reverse complement strand
TCTCGGTTTCGAACATCATCTCTGCGGCCTCACGACGGTTCGAAATATCGATATCGTAGTCGTCGTTCTGCTGAATATCGATGTACGGAACGTACTGTTTGGCGTCTTTGTTCCACGTCGGACACTGCGTGAGGAAATCGATGTGCGAGAACCCGTCGTGTTGGATCGCTTCGACGAGGATCTCTTTGGCTTGGTTCGGGTTGACGGCCGCCGTTCGGGCGACGTAGGACGCGCCCGCGGTGAGCGACATCGACAGCGGTCGAACCGGATCCTTCGCCGAGCCGTGCGGTTGGGTCTTCGATTTGTGGCCTTTCGGACTCGTCGGGGACGTCTGTCCCTTCGTCAGTCCGAAGATCTCGTTATTGAACACGATATAGGTGATATCGTGGTTCTCACGGGCAGTGTGGGTGAAGTGGTTCCCACCGATCCCGTAGCCGTCCCCGTCCCCGCCGGCAGCGACGACTTCCAGTTCCGGGTTCGCGAGCTTTGCCGCGCGAGCGACCGGAAGCGATCGACCGTGAAGCGTGTGGAATCCGTAGCTGTCGAAGTAACTGTTCAGCTTTCCGGAACAGCCGATACCGGTCACGAGGAGGACTTCTTCGGGATCTTTTCCGAGTTCCGTCATCGCACCTTTCAGTGCCTTTAACACACTGAAGTCACCGCAGCCCGGACACCACGTCGCTTGCGGTTCGATGCCGGGAGTGAAGTCCTCTTGCGTTACCTCTGTGTCGTCTCCGATAGCGTTGAATGCACTCATGATTAATCACCTGCAGCGGGCACGAATCGGGTCGTTGGAGCCGGCTCGTTGCCCTCGATTGCGCTTTCGAACCCTTCGACGATCTCTTGGGGCTCGAATGGGTTGCCGTTGTATTTGAGGAGGCTGTGCATCTTCGATCCGAATCGGCCCAGCTCTTTTTGCATCAAGCCGCGGAACTGTCCCGATGCCGTCATCTCGACGACGAGCGCTTCGTCGACGGAGGTGAGGAAATCGGTCAGTTCTTCTTCGCAAAGCGGCATCATATCCGAGACGCCCATCGAACGGACGCTGTGTCCGGCTTCGTTCAGCGTGGTGACGGCTTCTTCGACGCTTCCTTGCTGGCTGCCGAACGTGATGATGCCGTAGTCGGCGTCATCGGGACCGTGATACGATTGGTGGCTCCCCTCGGCCGCGTCGAGCTCTTCGCGGATCGATTCGAGCTTTCTGAGCCGTCGATCGACTTGTGCAACGCGGTTATCCGGATCTTCGCTGATGTGTCCCTGCTCGTTGTGTTCGTTACCTGCTGCGAGGTAGCGACCACCCTTCTGCCCCGGAATCGACCGCGGCGAGATGCCTCGATCGTTGTCGGGATCGTGCAGGTATCTGTTGAACTTCCCGGTCGCGTGGTGTGCCGCTTCGGCGATCTCGTCTTCGGTCAGTGTCGTGCCGAGATCCGGTTTCGGTTCTCGGTCGAAGAACGACGCGTCGACGTTGCGGAGTTCCCCACCGACCTTCTGATCGTACAGGATGATCGCCGGGAGCTGATACTCGTAGGCGATCTCGAACGCTTTCCGGGTTTGCTCGTACGCCTCTCGAACGTTGCTCGGGGCGAAGACGACTCGACTCGAATCGCCCTGACTCGTATACAGGACGTGTTCGAGGTCGCTTTGTTCCGGCTTCGTCGGCATCCCCGTGGATGGACCCGCTCGCATTGCCTCGAGGAGAACCACCGGGGTTTCGGTCATCTCCGCGAGTCCGAGCGGTTCGCTCATCAGTGCGAATCCGCCACCGCTGCTTCCGGACATCGCTTTCACGCCGGCGTGAGATGCACCGAGCGCGAGGGCCGCGGCGGCGATCTCGTCTTCGACTTGCTCTGAGATCCCGCCGAGTTCCGGCAGATACTGGCTCATGAGCGTGTACACTTCGGTCCACGGCGTCATCGGATAGCCGGCGATAAACCGACATCCAGAGTCTATCGCACCGAACGTGATCGCGTTACTGGCAGACAACAGGACCTGTTCTTCGTCGTGCTCGCCGGTCGGTATCCGGAGATCGTGAGTGAACTCCAGCTCTTTGACGTCCTCGTAGGTGTCTTCGAGAATCTCGAGGTTCGTCTCCAAGACCTCACCCGACATCGCATCGGCCATCAGACTCTTGATGTTATCGAGGTCGTACTCGAGGAGCGCGGCAGTCGCACCGACGCCAGCGGTGTTCCGCATGACCTCCCGACCTTTCTCGCGGGCTCGGGCGCGGAGATCGAGCGGGTAGACATGCCAGTTGTTCTCCTCGGCGCGCGCTTCGAAGTCGGGGACTTCCTCGATGTCGATGAGTCCCTCATCGTAGACGATGACGCCGCCTTCTCGGAGCTCATCGAGGTTCTCGACTATCGGTTTGAGCTCTTCGTTGCCGTAGTAGGCCTCCTCCTGTGGGTTTCGGGCGAACGAGTCGCCGAGCGCCAACAGGAAGTTGTACCCGTCACCGCGGGATTGGACCCGATCCGGCCCCGCTCTGATTTCGACATACGTGTGGCCGCCACGGATACGCGACGGGTAGTGCCGATGCGTGAACACGTGGAGTCCCGACCGCATCAACGCTTTCGCGAAGTTCTGGCTCGTCGAGTCGATTCCGTCGCCGGAACCGCCTGCGATTCGCCAGACTAGGTTTTCAGACATTGGTATCACTGCGCCCGGTGTGGGCGTTATCCGTGGTTTGGGAGCGTGTAATAAAAGCGTTTGCTACTTATTGGCACGAATTAATTATGATATAAGGGTTTTAATAGTATTCAGATTCCCCGGTTTTCTACCGTCATTCTCTGTTGGATCGGCTTGAACAGGCAATATTTCCCGAAAAGAGAAACCTCAACACCGTCTTTAAGTTTCGTTTTCACAAATAATTTCAGAAGGTTGGCCTTTTCACCGCGGTTACGAAACCGACGCGTTCTCTCTCGTTTCGGTGCGGGTTGTGGCTATCCTCGCCGCCGACCGTGACCTGTATTAGCATCGATATCGATAACGCTGATATGAGCGAAACTCTCGACGATGATCTGTACGTTCGCACGAAAGCCCTCCTCAAGCCCGGCGAGATCCAACTTAATGGCGTCATCGTCGACACCGACCTCACGAGCGATAAAGAGCCCATGCTCCACCAAGCGACGATCGATATCGGGGATATCATCGCTGAGGCGGCGGGATTCGAACCGACTGATACGTACGTCTATTCCGGGACCGACGACAAAGAGTTCGGTGTCAACCAACACCAAGGACGGACGCTCGATGACGATTCGTTCGTCTGGGAGTGTCAACAACTGATGCGGGAGGGAACCTACGACATCGTTTATTATTACGAGGCCAACGCCGACCAAGACGCGATCGTCGAGGGCGTGGAAGCGCTCGATTTCGGGGCGACGAGCGTCTACGGCGAGTGAGACTACACATTTCGATCGACAACGAATTCGGCGAACGCAGTTAGCTTTGCGGCTGGGCCGTCGGCCAACCCGAGGTCCTCGAGGTGCTCTTTCGACGACTCAGAGAGTTCAACAGCGACGTTCCGAGCGTACTCGACGCTTCCGGTCGATTCGAGAATTTCAACGGCTTCGGCGACTTCCTCGTCGGTGTTTTCTTCGGCCCACAGTATCTCTTCGAGACGAGCGGCGTCCGTCGGTGCTGCGTTTTCAACCGCGTGAATCGCCATGAGCGTCTTTTTCCCTTCACGAATATCGTTTCCGACACCTTTCCCGAACGCTCCACCTTCCTCGAGCGCGTGTTCGACGTCCAGCACGTCGTCGGCGATCTGAAACGCGATCGCCATCTCTTCGGCGTACGCCGCGATCGCCGTTTCGATCCCTCGGTTGTCGGTGACGATGGCGGCGAGTCGGGCGACGATACGGCCGAGACAGCCCGTTTTACACGCACACATCTCGAGATACTCCGCCTCTGTTATCTCTATCTCCGCTTGGTTGTGCCAGCAGATGTCCATCCCTTGACCGAGATGTGTTCGATTGAGTTCGTACATCAGC
>SKKJ01000129.1 GCA_007121575.1 Natronomonas sp. | reverse complement strand
TCGCCAGCCAGCGCTCGCGGAGATGGAGGAGGAGGCTGCGGGAGACGAACTCGAGCGGAAGGCGAGCGAGTACGGATTCGATTACGTCCGACTCGACGGCAACGTCGGGATCATCGGCAACGGCGCTGGGCTCGTGATGACGACGCTCGATCTCGTCGATTACTACGGAGGCTCGCCCGCGAACTTCCTCGATATCGGCGGCGGAGCCAAAGCGTCCCGCGTCGCAAACGCCCTAGATATGGTCTTTTCCGATGAGAACGTCGATGCGATCGTGTTCAACATCTTCGGTGGCATCACCCGAGGTGACGAGGTCGCGAAAGGAATCAACGAGGCCCTCGAACAGTTCGACGAGATTCCAAAACCGGTCGTCGTTCGACTCGCGGGAACCAACGCTGAAGAGGGAATGGAGATCTTGAACAAAGACCTCGTGACGGTGGAGAAAACACTGGAAGACGCGGTCCAGCGTGCGGTGAAATACGCAGCGGAGGCAGAACAATGAGCATTCTTGTCGACAACGATACACGCGTCGTGGTACAGGGAATTACCGGTGGTGAAGGGAAGTTCCACACCGGCCAGATGATCGACTACGGAACGAACGTCGTCGCGGGCGCGGTTCCCGGACGTGGCGGACAAGAGGTCGAAGGCGTTCCGGTCTACGATTCGGTTAACGAGGCCGCGCGCGAAGAAGACGCGAACGCGTCGGTTATCTTCGTCCCGCCGATGTTCGCAACGGATGCGATCTTCGAAGCGATCGATTCACCGGTCGATCTCGTCGTTGCCATCACCGAGGGCGTCCCTCAGCAGGATATGGCGAAGATTTATCGAAAACTCGGCGAGACCGATACGACCCTTATCGGGCCGAACTGCCCCGGACTCATCACCCCCGGTGAAGCGAAACTCGGCATCCTTCCCGGGAACATCTTCTCTGAGGGTAACGTCGGCTTCGTCTCACGATCCGGTACGCTCACCTACCAGGTCATTGACAACCTCACCAGCCGCGGAATCGGACAGACGTCCGCGGTCGGTATCGGCGGCGACCCGATCATTGGTACCGGTTTCATCGATGTCCTCGAGCTCTTCGAGAACGATCCGGACACCGACGCGATCGTGATGTGCGGTGAGATCGGTGGCGAAGACGAAGAGGAGGCTGCAGCGTTCATCGGCGAATATATGGACACTCCCGTCGCTGGATTTATCGCTGGTCGAAGCGCCCCGCCAGGAAAGCGAATGGGTCACGCGGGTGCGATCGTTTCGGGATCCGGAACCGGAACCGCCGAATCGAAGATCCAAGCACTCAACGACGCCGGCGTTCCGGTCGGTGATACGCCGAACGAAGTCGCAGACTATATCGAAGACTTCCTGTAAGCGAACGTCTATCCCCGTTTGTATCGGTTCACGTTCTAAGCCAACCGTTAATATACGATCACGAGACCATCGGCGTTATGCTGTGAGTATCGTCCACGATTCGCCAAGGCGGTTGTGCGGCGTACGGGTCGTGGGAGGTGTGGCCGCCTGTTCGCATTCGAAATAATGGTGTATAGTGGCGACCATATATTTACGTATGAATCGGTTCTTTCTCGGTCGCAGTTCTCGTCTGACGGCGTATTTCTGTGGCCTCTCGGTTGGATTGGCGCTGCTCGTAGCAGGGGTCAGCGAGCTATGGATCATCGTGCTGGGTGAGTTTTCGGTGACACTTTCATGGGTTTTCCTCGCGATCGGCATCGGTGTTGGTCTTGTGATCTCGTTTGTATTTGGCTACCTCAATGGAGGCCTTCTCGCTAGCTGGACCGGAGGCGCTGTCCCGATGGCTGGATCTCTCGGTGGATCGCTAACCAGTGAGCCGCTGTCCGTTATCGCGATCCAGATCGTTTCGGTCCTCGGTTATGGGATCCTTATCGGCGCTCTCGGATTCGTGCTTGCCGTTGAGAAACATCGTCTCGATCGACGTACTGCCGATTTGCCCGAACCGGTGTCGAGGCCGATGCTGGTTGGGTCACTTGCGCTCTCAGTACTGCTCGGAGGAATGTTTCTGTGGATCTCATCAATGATTAGATAGTCGTAGATATTGCGCTATTTAATCGGGTGGCTCTGCTATCTGTCGCAGGAGGGTTGAATTTGAATAAGAAGCCAGGGGTGGGATTTGAACCCACGAACTCCCGATTACAAGTCGGGTGCTTGAACCGCCCAAGCTCCCCTGGCGCGGGGTTATGCCTTGCCGCTATGTTACTTCTGGGGGTCGCTATTGATGGGCTTTTCGAGTTCGATCCGATAGTCCTCGTATCCGTGACGCCGATAAAATCGAATCGCACGATCATTTGCAGCCATCGCCTCTAACGATATCACATCGACACCGCGCCGTTCGAGTGCGGTTTCGGCGGCGGTTAACAACCTGTTGCCAATACCGTCGTTTCGATGCTCACGCTGAACGTATACGTTTTGAATGATCCCACGACTGAGATCCTGTTGGTAACGCCCGTTCTCGACTTCAAACGTGACAAATCCGACAATCGATCCGTTGCGCCGTGCCACAATTGCTGTCTCGGTCATGACGTGCTGGAGCATCGTTTCGCGGATCGTCGCCCGGTTTGCTTCTGAGAGCATATGTGATCCGTGACGGCGCTGGTCTTCCGCGAGTTCGAGCCATAATTCGACGAGAGCACCCACTTCGTCGCTGTTACCAACAGTCACCGAGACGTCGCTTGAGTGATCGGCAGACACGGCTATCGATCGAGCGCTTCGATGCCGACGAGCGTGTTGCCTGTTAGCATTTTTAGTGCGGCACCTCCTCCGGTTGAGACGTGATCAAACCCGTCGAGAATCCCAAGTTTCCGAAGCGCAGAGGCGGTATCGCCGCCACCTACGATGCTTCGTTGTGCTCGCGTCGCGGATTTATATAATTCGAGCGTTCCTGTCTCGAACTGTTCGTCCTCGAACACCCCCGCTGGACCGTTGAGTATTGCCGTTCCAGCATCTTCGAGAATGTCTGCGTACGCAGCCACGGTTCGAGCGCCGATATCCATTGCCGGCTGATCGGTCGGGAGCTCGTCGAGATCCAATTCCACTCGCGAGCCATTTCGTTCGATCGCGACGTCCCGTGGCATGTAGATTCGATGGCTGAAGTCATCGAGCAAGTCACCGGCGTTTTTCACTGCATCGTGGCTTCGTTCGTTGACAACTGCGGCTGAGGCCGCTCCGAGTGAAACGCCATCCGCGAGAAGAAACGCGTTTCCGACAATTCCGGCCGTCAATACGGCATCGGCGAGATCGCGTTCGAGGACGGATCGGGCGACGCCGATCGAATCGTCAACTTTCGCGCCACCAAGTACGTACACGCGTGGTTCTGGACTCTCCGCGATGTTCCCGAGTACTTCTATCTCACGTTCCATTACGCGCCCGGCGTAGGCCGGAAGCCGCTGTGGGAATCCGATAATGGATGGTTGCCTCCGATGAGAGGCAGCGAACGCGTCGTTTACGTACGCATCGAGAGCCGGTGAGAGCCGATCGACGAGATGCGTTTTGGCCGCTCTCTCCGGGTCAAACGACATGTATTCTTCAGAATAAAACCGGGTATTTTCGAGGAGTATCGCTGAACCGGGATCTAGCTGTTCGATTTGAGCACGGGCATCACTAGAGAACGTCGAATCACAGTAACCAACCGGTGCTTCGATCAGTTCATCGAGCCGTTGTGCGTGAGATTCGAGCGTCGTAAAATCATCATCACCCGGACGACCCTGATGGGCGAGCAAAGCAACGCGGGCGCTGCGTTCGCACAGTTCTGCAATCGTATCGACGTGTGCGAGCAATCGAGCGTCGTCGTCTAGCCCGTCTTCACTGACCGGGCTATTGATGTCAACGCGAACCCCGAGTGCAGCCCCCTCGGCGTCAAGGTCGTCGAGCATCCGTATCATGACCGGAACTCCCGACGGCCCGGGCAAAGACCTTTCCGTTCGGTTTCGGAGTAGTATTACTGTCACAGAGGTGTCTATTCGAACATAT
>SKKJ01000216.1 GCA_007121575.1 Natronomonas sp. | reverse complement strand
GTCCACCGACGTCGGCTTTATACTGACTGCTGTGAGTATTTTCGGCACAACCTCTCGATGGCTACCCTTTCAGCGGGTATAGAGCGGGCTAGTGGCAAAACACTCAGAAATGCCAGACAGTACCCAGTGTACATTCACTAGTGGGCTCGTTACTGGCGTTGGGCGTGCTCGGCATCGGCGCTTGGTTCTCACCGATTTCGCCAGTATGACGGCGCTCATCCCGGCTCTCTTCGGCATCCTCATTATCGGGTTTGCATCTTATCGATCGAAAAACAGACCGTGAACGTCTCGTAGTGTACGGGATCGGTGCACTGGGCACGTTAGGCGTTCCGGGTTCACTCCGTGCAGTTCCCGACGTCATCGCGAGTGCGACTGACCGGAGAGATCGATTTCTCTGTCTCCGTGGCTTCTCAATGATTTCAACAGAACCAATCGAAACTGAACGTGTCTGCGGACTCGGATGGGAAACGACGGCGAAGTCGAACGATACGGCACGAATGTGTATCGCCAACCATCGTCAGGTAACGTTTTGTTACACCCGACTGAATCGAAACCATGCGCGCGATTCGATACCACGAAGCAGGCGAACCGGATGTTCTACAGCATGAGACGATTGATGAGCCGACGCCCGAACACGGGGAAGTGCTGGTCGAGATCCGGGCCGCGGCCGTCAATCCAGTCGACGCGAAGATCCGCGCGAGCACGGACCCGGCGTCGCCGAAGACTACGGGATCAGACCTCGCCGGTGTCGTCGTCGATGTCGGTGACGGCGTTTCCGACTACGAAACGGGCGATCGCGTCTTCGCTACTGGGCTGCACACTGGCCGGTTCAGCGGTGGATCTTTCGCCGAATTGGCGACGGTACCGACCGATTTACTCGCGCCGCTCCCCGATGAGGTATCCTTCGAAGAAGGCGCTGCGGTCGCGCTCGTGGGGGTAACCGCGTGGCGGGCGTTGGTCGATCACGCGGACATCTCTCCCGGAGAAACCGTGTTCATCCACGGCGGAAACGGCGGCGTCGGGCACGTCGCTGTCGGGCTCGCCAACGCGATGGGGGCGACCGTCGTTACGACGGCCCGTCCCGAATATCACGACGCGCTGGAATCGCTGGGGGCCGAACACGTCTTCGATTACGGGCGAGACGATCTCGTCGAGTCGGTGCAAGCGGTAACCGATGGCGTGGAAACGATTCTCGATCACATGCCCGATGCGTACATCGACTTCGATATCGATATCGCCGCACTCGAAGGGGACATCGTGATCATTGCCGGTGGGGACACCACGTTCGAGGGAACATCGCCCGCCCGAGGAAAAGAACTCGATGTCCATATGATGAGTATGTCGAATCTGGCGACGCATCCGGAGCTACCAGACATCGGACCAATCCTCGAGCAGTTGGCGAAGCTCATGGCAAACGATCGGCTCGATGTCGTTATCGATCGTACGTACCCGCTCGAGGAAGGTGCCGAAGCGCACCGCGCGGTGATGGAAGAGAGCGTTCTTGGAAAGATTCTGGTTGTGCCGTAAGAACCGAAGAGATACCGCAGCGAAAGTCAGTTCGAGACTGCATTTTTGAACACACAGGGGGCAATCTGCGGTTCGTCCGCACGAACGGCAGTGTAATGGCATGTTTAAACATGCCACGGGCGTATACTCGCGGATGGTTACAGTAAAACGCCACCAATCGTTAGACGACCAAGTCGCGCTCGTGACGGGAGCCACCCGCGGAATCGGCGAGCAGATCTCGAACCAACTCGTGGA
The DNA here is from genome assembly GCA_007121575.1 of Natronomonas sp. Taxonomy (GTDB): domain Archaea; phylum Halobacteriota; class Halobacteria; order Halobacteriales; family Haloarculaceae; genus Natronomonas. The sequence goes on along the minus strand of SKKJ01000216.1, from coordinate 2,242 downwards.
ATTGGGTGCAACGGTGTACGCTGGCGCGAGAGAGCAAGCCGATATCACTGCAAAGGAGCAACGACCGATCGGGCTTGATGTAACCGTTGAGGAAACGCTCGCGCGGGCGATCGAACGGATCAAAGCAGAAACGGGACGACTAGATATCCTCGTGAACAACGCCGGAATCGCTGGACCGAGATCACCCCTACACGAGACAGAAACGAGATCGATCGACGAAACGTTCGGCGTTAACCTTCGGGGACCGGTCGTTCTCACGAAGCTCGCATTGCCACTGCTGTTGGAACGACAGGGTGGTCGAATCGTGAACGTCTCCTCGGGGATGGGTGCGCTCGGTGAGGGGATGAGCGGTGGCTATCCGGCGTATCGAATCTCCAAAGCAGGGTTGAACGGTCTCACGACGTACCTTCACGGCGAATATCACGACGCCGGGTTGCTTTCGAACGCCGCGTGTCCGGGATGGGTCCGAACCGATCTCGGCTCACCGGAAGCGCCGAAGAGTCCGGAAGAAGGTGCGGAGACACCGGTGTGGTTGGCGACGTTCCGTCCGAAGAGTGCGTCGGGACGGTTCTGGCGAGACCGAGACGTCATCGCGTGGTGACTCGCTATCGCGGTTCATCTGAAGGGACCGGGCTCACGATTTCACCACAGGTCGGTTAAAAAATATTCGCCTGCTGATACACCGAGATGCCTTCGCCCGTGATTTCGTACGGTTTCGTCTCCCGAGAGTGGTTGGCGTTTCGGATCTTCTGAATTTCGACGGCTAACCGCGTCTCTTGAAACTCTTTACGGACGTACTGAAGGACGAAGACCGCATCGGTCAGATATTCTATGATTCCGTATTTCGAGATATACGGATCGCGGTCGCTCGTTTCGCTGGTCACCATCGTCGTAACACCGGCCTGTTTGAGCGATTTCGTGAAATCGAACACTTCCGTTCGCCGCTTCGCTTGATCGTTGTACATCATTTCAAGCAGCGAAACGGAATCGAGTACGAGCCGGTCTGCGCCGAAGTCCTCTATAAGACGTGTGAGGTCGTTGCGGATCGACGTGAGGCTGTTCGCCATCTCGATCGGATTCAAATCGACGATCGCCAACCGATCTTCTCCGATGTACGTATCGAACGGCCATCCCTTTTCGGTCGCCGCTTGACGAATCGCCTCCGCGTTCTCCTCGAGGGTGATATACACCGCCTGTTCGCCGTTCTCAAGCCCGTGGTTGAGAAACTGCAGCCCGAACGTCGTCTTTCCGGTCCCGGCAGATCCCATCACCACCATAAGCGATCGTTCCGGAATACCGCCGAGGATCATCTCATCGAGCCCGTCGATACCGAGATCGAGGCGTGAAATGTCGGACTCGAATTCGGTATCGAAGCCGCTGGTATCCTCTCGATCGGATACATCACTCATGTCGAATGCGTCCTCGAAATCGTCGATCGAGGGTTCATCGTCGAGTTGATCTTCATCGAAGGGCGAAAGTGCACCATCGGTCGAATCATCATCGAAGGGCGAATCGTCTACTGGGGTTCGATCACCATCGCGTTCGAACCAATCGTCGTCGCTCACAGTGTCCCCCGATGGACTCGCATATCCGCTATATAACCGCGAGACCCTTAAGCGTGCGCCGCAGTTTGGATATCGATCACCCGACGCGGTTCGGGGGGCTTTTGTCGTCGGCTGTCGAATGCCGATTCGATGCATATTGGTGTCGTCGCCAAGCAGGACACACCCCGAGCTGTCGATCTCGCCGATAGAGTTCGGCGACATATCGACGCAACGATCTCGGTCGACGAGCTGACCGCAGCACACCTCGGGATAGAAGGGAAGCCGGTCAGCGAGCTGGCTGCATGTGATCTCGTGGTGTCTATCGGCGGGGACGGAACGTTCCTCTTTACCGCGCGTGAAGTCTCACCGACGCCGATTATGGGCGTTAATCTGGGGGAGGTCGGATTTCTGAATGCCGTCTCGCCGGACGATTGTGTCGAAGCCGTCCGAGCGGCGACAGAGCGGATCCGTAACGGCGACCCGGCGCACCAAGAGCTCGCACAGATTCAAGCGACAGGTGACGGATGGGAACTTCCAGCAGCAGTCAACGAAGTCGCAGTGCTCGGTCCACAGCGAGGCCGAAACAATGGCGTCGAGGTAGAGGTCCACGTTGACGGAAGCCTCTACTCGACGGGACATGCGGACGGGGTGCTCATCGCAACGCCAGCCGGATCGAGTGCGTACAATCTCAGCGAGGG
>SKKJ01000213.1 GCA_007121575.1 Natronomonas sp. | reverse complement strand
ATAGTCGGTGCGACCGAGCCTGCAGATCGAGCAGTCCCTCATCTTATAGGATGAGGGAGATGACGGCGAGCACGATGAAGATGATGACGAACCACTTCGCGATCGTCATACTGAGCCCGGCAACACCGCTCGCGCCGGCGACACCCGCGATGATCGCCAGAATGAAGAACAAGATCGCCAACTCGATAAATCCTCCGGAGAACTGTAACGGCAATAGTTGGAAAATTTCCAGGCTGAGCGCCGAGCCGCTGGATACTGTCGATTCAATCTGAGTCATATCCGATACGAACACCCGTAGCCATATTGTTATACAATCGTTTGTAGAATTTCTGAAAACCATTCGAAATCGAGCTGTATCCACACATGAGTAAGAGCATCTATCCTATGATCTGGACCGTGAGTTACCATGTGATATATACGAATAATAATTTACTCGTTCTCGATAGATACGATCGTATGTGTCCACGACTATCGGTTTGTTCGGTAAGAACTCCGTGGTAACCAGTAGCCCTCTGCTTCATATCTGCTAGGTGACATTCGGTCTGCTGTGGATCGCCCGGCAGCACACAGGGGTGGAATCAGTACACGATGGATACAGAATTCATCCCTTACTCACCCGTCCAGATGTCTCGTCGTTCGACAGAGCGTAGAAGGTCGTTCACCTCCGAAAAGGTGGCCATCGACGGATCATCGGTCCGATCACTCGACGGGGATTTCGACGAGCGACATCTCGCCATTGACGGCGGACCGCAGTTGTGATCGAAGTTCGTCGGCCGATCCAGGCCGGTAGCTCTTGATACCGAAGCTCTCGGCGAATCGGACGAAGTCCGGGTTCGATAGTCCGGTCCCAAACGATTCACCCGTGTGAGCCACCTGTTTGTCGGATATAAGTCCGTAGTCGTCGTCGTTGAACAGGAGAATAGTGAACCTACAATCCATCCGAGTCGCCGTCTCGATCTCGGCCGCGTTCATCATGAAGCCGCCGTCTCCCGTCGCAGTAACGACATTTGCGTCGACCGCGAGGTCGGCTGCAAGTCCGCCGGGGACCGCGATACCCATCGACGCGAGGCCGTTCGAAATAATGCAGGTGTTGGGCTCGTATGTCAGGAAGTTCTGTGCGATGGCCAGTTTGTGACTGCCGACATCGGAGATGAGTACGTCCTCTGGGGCCAGTATCTCCCGCAGGATCGGAAGCACTGACCGGACGGTAAACGGCGGGTCGTCAGCCGGCTCGATATCCACGTCTGCGAGGATGCGCCTCCGGACGTTCGCGTACCAGGCGATATCGACTGACAGATCCACCTCCCGACACCAGTTGGCGAGGGACTGTAGCGTCCGTCCGATGTCCGCGACGACCTCGATACCCGGATCGTAGGCCTCATACACCTCTGCGGGTTCGCTATCGATATGGACGAACTGTGCGCCCTCGGTGTCCCACTCTCCGGGGTCGTGTTCGGCGATGTCGTATCCGATGGCGAGGACGAGATCTGAATCATCGATCAGACTCGTCGGTTCCTTGGCGGACCCGGATTCGAGAGTCATCAACGACCGTTCGTCGGCATCCGAGACCGCACCTTTCCCCATGTAGGTCGACACGACTGGGATATCCGTTACGGCGACGAACTCGCGAAGCTGTGGCACAGCCTGTGTACGAACGGCACCGTTTCCGGCCAAAACAATCGGCTGCTGAGCGTCTCGAAGTGCGGTTTTCACCCGATCGAGGGTGTCGGGATTCGGCGCGGGGGCGGGAATTCGCTCGCGGCGCTCGAGCGGACGCGTCCCCGTCTCCACAGCCGCGACATCTTCGGGAAGTTCGAGATGCGTCGCACCGGGCTTTTCGTACTCCGCAATTTTGAACGCCTTTCGGACAGACTCGTGGACGATATCAGGACTGTCGAGTTGCGTGTTCCACTTCGTCACGGGTTCGAACATCCGGAGGACGTCGATCGCTTGGTGACTCTCCTGGTGTAGTCGTTCAAGTCCCCCCTGTGCAGTTATCGCCACCAGCGGGCTCTTGTCGAGGTGCGCGTCAGCGACGCCGGTGACAAGGTTCGTCGCGCCGGGACCGAGCGTGGCGAGACAGACGCCCGCATCGCCGGTGAGTCTGCCGTGAACGTCGGCCATGAACGCCGCACCCTGTTCGTGTCGCACCGGGACGAATGTTATCTCCGAGTCGCGAAGCGAGAACAGCAAGTCCTCCATCTCTTCGCCCGGGAGTCCGAAGACGTGCTCAACGCCCTCGCGTTCGAGACACAGCACGAGGAGATCAGATACCTTCATCACTCCACCCAGACCGTCTTTCGGTTGACGAACTCCTTGATACCGATCTCGGAAAGTTCGCGACCGTAACCGGACTCTCCGACACCGCCGAGTGGGACTCGCGGATCGGACTTGACGAGCTGGTTGACGTAGACACAGCCCGCCTCGATCCGTTTGGCGACGTGTTCACCACGCTGTCGATCCTCGGTCCAGACGCTGGCACCCAGACCGAACTCGGTGCCGTTAGCGAGGGTGACCGCCTCCACCTCGTCGGCGACCTCGTAGACCGCCGCGACGGGGCCGAACGTTTCTTCGCTGTCGACCGGACACCCGGTCGGGACATCAGTTAGGATCGTCGGCGGGTAGAACGCGCCCTTCCGATCGAGGGGAGCGCCTCCAGTGACGAGTGTGGCACCCGCCTCAATGCTCGATTCGACCTGTTCGTGGAGGTCCTCTAGGAGGTCTGGCCGAGCCTGCGGGCCGATATCTGTGTTCTCGTCGGTCGGGTCGCCGACGACAAGCGACTCGAAGTTCTCGAGCAGGGCTTCGAGAAATTCGTCGTAGACATCCGTGTGAACGATGAAGCGCTTGGCGGCGATGCACGATTGGCCACCGTTCTGATTGCGCGCCTGGGTGCCGGTTTCGGCGGCGGATTCGATATCGGCGTCGTCGAGGACGATAAATGGATCACTGCCGCCGAGTTCGAGGACGGTCTTTTTGAGTTCCTCGCCGGCGGTCCCAGCGACGGCGCGACCGGCCGGACCGCTCCCCGTTAGGGTCGCGGCCCGAACGCGGTCGTCGGCGATGATGTCGTTGACGAGATCGGAGGGGATCAGTAGTGACTGGAAGACGCCCTCGGGATAGCCGGCCTCGCGGAAGACATCCTCAATGGCGACGGCGCACCCCGGGACGTTAGAGGCGTGTTTGAGCACGCCGACGTTGCCGGCCGTGAGATACGGTGCGGCGAACCGGAAGACCTGCCAGAACGGGAAATTCCAGGGCATAACCGCCAGTATCGGGCCGAGTGGTTGGTGAACCGTCTTGACTGTCGCACCCGGTGGGCTGGGATGGTGCCGATCTTCAAGGTAGGCGCTTCCGTGTTCGGCGTAGTGGTCACAGACCCACGCGCATTTCTCGACTTCGGCCCGGGCCTGATCTATCGGCTTGCCCATCTCGCGCGTCATCATCTCGGCGTACTCGTCCTCGTTGTCTCGGAGAACGCTCCCCGCAGTTTCGAGCAGACGCTCGCGTTCGCGTATCGACTGTTCGCGCCACTCCCGAAAGGTCCCACTTGCCCGCTCGAGCGCGTCGTCAACATCGCTCCAGGTGTGCTCCTCGTAGGTGTCGAACTGTTCGCCGGTTGCAGGATTAATCACGTTCATGAACTCATTGGTACATGCTAACGAATTATAGTAATAAAGCATCAAAGAATTCCTGCGTGCGTAACGATGCGATAAACCCTGCCCGCTTCTTTCACTTTCGCTGGTGTGAGGGTGCTGATCCGCCTCCCGTCAGCCGGCGCTAGTAAGCCGCTCTTATCAGAATAGTGGTTCCACAACCGTGGTTGTGAGTCCGAAATTGTCAGCCGATATGCCGAATATCCCAAGTTCGTTCGGAATACAAAGGCTTCCATGATAACGAAAAGTCTCGAACCACGTGACCTTGGGGCAATTCACTTTTGCACCTGCCGGATGGCAAGTGTATCTTTTTGAGACGTGCAAGATGGACGGTGCATATTCAGCGGTCGGACT
>SKKJ01000365.1 GCA_007121575.1 Natronomonas sp. | reverse complement strand
GCTTCGGATGAGATATTCGACCTCGCGATCGCGTGGGGTGCACTGGGCGTTGCGTTTACCATCTTCATTTTCGTCGCAACCGGACGAAGCGTCTTCCCAGATATCGCCGCCGCGGTGTTTTCACCGCTTTTCGCGCGGGTTTTCATGATCAGTCTCCTCACCGTCGGAATCGGGTTCTTACTTCACGAACTCGCGCACAAAATCGTCGCGGTTCGATTCGGACAGCGCGCAGCGTTCAAAGCGGATTACAAGATGCTCGCACTCTGTATCGGTGCCGCATTCGCCGGGTTCTTGTTCGCTGCCCCGGGGGCGGTGTATCACCGCGGACGGATCACGCTCAGACAGAACGGTCTCGTCGCCGTCGCCGGCCCGCTGACGAACATCGCACTGGTCGGTGTATTCCTCCCGCTAACGGCATTTCCCGGGTTCGTTGGGCAGGTCGGACAGCTCGGCGTGCTAATAAATGCGTTCCTCGCTGCGTTTAACATGATTCCGTTCGGGCCGCTGGACGGGAAGACCGTCATTTCGTGGAGCAAACTCGTGTTCGCCGCCGTCTTCGTGGGCTCCGTGCTGTTGGCCATCGGGTCGTTTCTCTTTGTCGGCTTTCCGGCCTTCTAAGAGTCGCGGACGATCCAACCCGTAGTCGGTCTCCCGGCGGATAACCGACGCGCTTTTGCTTCGTTCGACCACCGTTTTGGATATGACCGAGGACACGGACTCCGAAGAGGGACTTACGTACTCACAATCGGGCGTAGATATCGATAAAAGCGAGGCAGCCACGGCTGCGCTCGTCGGCGCGATCGGTGAGTTCGAAGGCGACTACGCCGGCCTCATCGATATCGGCGATCGGTACTTAGCCCTCGCGACAGACGGCGTTGGAACGAAGCTGCTCGTCGCAGAGGCGCTCGGTGATTACTCGACGATCGGTATCGACTGTATCGCGATGAACGCGAACGACCTTATCGCGGCCGGTGTGACGCCAGTTGCGTTCGTCGATTATCTTGCAGTGGAAGAGCCGGATGATGAAACGGCCGAAGCCGTCGGCGAAGGACTTGCTGTCGGTGCCGAACAAGCTGATATCGAACTCGTCGGTGGGGAAACAGCAGTCATGCCGGATGTGATACGCGGTCTCGATCTCGCGGGTGCCTGTGCGGGACTGGCGACCGAAGACGAGCTGTTCGATGGTGAGGCGCAACCGGGGGACCTCCTCGTTGGAGTTCCTTCCTCTGGAATTCACTCGAACGGACTTACACTCGCCCGTGAGGCCGCGACGAGAAACCACGAATACACAGATCCGTTCCCACACGATGAGAGTCGAACGGTCGGCGAAGTGCTGTTGGAACCGACTCGGATTTATCGCGAGCTGCTCGGACCATTACACGCGGTCGAGACGCACGCGTCCGCTCACGTTACCGGCGGTGGCTGGACGAATTTACAACGGATGGGTGAGTTTCGATACGTTATCGACGATCCGTTCGAGCCACAACCGGTCTTTGCGTTCATACAGGCAGAAGGGAACGTCTCCGACGAGGAGATGCACCGAACGTTTAACATGGGAACTGGATTCGTTATCGCGCTTTCTGAAGATGATGCATCACGAGTGACCGAGGAGCTGGACGACGCGCGTGTTATTGGCCGGGTTGAGACGGGTAATAGCGTCTCGATCCGTGGACTGGAGTTATAGCGAACTGGTGGAATTTCCTCGATCGGCGCTCGCTCACACGTTCGTTTTGGGCGCCGATCGCGAGTTACAGCGCATATGCGAGTGGACCGGTTATCCTATTTCAATGGTCGCCTCGGAAGGAAGGTTTTTGTATAACTGTGGGTAATTGCACGGTATGGGAACCGATCTACCGACGCCAGCGGATCTAAAGGAACGTCGGACGGAACTGGAACTGACACAAAGCGAGTTGGCGAACCGAGCGGACGTCTCACAGCCATTGATCGCACGAATCGAAGGTGGTGATGTCGACCCACGGCTTTCGACGTTGCGGCGGATCGTGAACGCGCTGGATGAGGCGGAAAGCGCAGTCATGCATGCGACGGATATCATGCACGAGGGAGTCATCAGTATCGCACCGGATAACAGCGTTCGGGAAGCGATCGACGTTATGGTTAAAGAAGGATATTCCCAACTACCGGTCGTTCGCGATGGCCGACCGCTAGGGATTATTTCCAACTCGGATATTCGTCAACTCGACGCCGAAAACGCCGCTGAGCTACCTGTCGCTGACGCGATGCGCGAAGCGATCACGACCGTCGAGCCGGATGCGACCCTGGACGAAATCAACGCTCATCTGAATCATCAAGGGGCGGTTATGGTCGTTGAGGACGGCCAGCTACGCGGGATCATAACTGAAGCCGACGTTGCGGCCCATATCTCCTGAGCGTCTAGCATGCGTTGTTGTCGCCTGCATCGGCTCGTCCGTGCTGTATCGACAAACCCCAGTACATCGCTACCGTGATCCGAATCGGGCACCCGCGTCCTGTTTCACTCGTCCGATTTGTCGCCGTCTCCGGTTTCGAACGTGTCGATCACTTTTAACGGCACGTCGCGGAGTGCGCCGCCGATCTCGCTTTTCGCGATTCGCGATGCATGCTGTGTACTGTCGGCATTGAATACCTTCATCTCGAGGCCGAGACCGACGAGCGCGGTATCGGCCGCGATAAACGCCGAATCGAACGGTTCCCCACAGGCCGGACAAGGCGTTGAACCGACCTCGACTTCGACGTAATCCATATCGTGTTCGTTCAGCCGACGACCGGCCTCGCTCACCGCAACACCGATCGCATCGTCGATCGCTTCGACGTCACGAACCAACCACGCGGCTTCGATCGCTACGAGATAATTGCTCATATTCGCATCGAACAGTGCCGGACGGATAGCCCTATTGTTTCACGCTCGCGAGTCCGTTGGAAAACCCCGATAGTTGTCTTCGGCAACTGCGTTATCGTTTTCCGCGCACGTGACCTCCATAATCACGATAAGTTATACAGATAACTGAACTCGCTTATCGAAGATATCTCCGTCGTCCGCGTGTGTACCAAAGCATTTGTTTTAACATCAAGCCGTATTTAATCGCATGACTGCACCGGCTCGATTCATCATCATCTTAAAAACATTTCTCGACACATAGAAAAAGTATTTATACACATACGTACTGCGACGGAGTACGATGACAGCAAAGATGTACCGGGCGTCACTGTTCGCTCTGTACCAAAGTTGCGTTGTCTTGGGCATCCTACTCCTCCCAATTGCACTCGCTGCGAACCGTGTCGGGATCACGCTCCCAATCGGACAGTTGATCAAACGACTCGACTCCGCTTACGAGCAGGTTGAGCCGAAAAACTAAGCGGAAGGTTTTATCAGCGCTGGACTTCTACCCGATTACAATGCGTCAACCCGATTCTCCCCTGCCGCGTACCGGACAGGATCACACCCTCTCGCCGTACGAACCAGAACTGGGTGAGTTTCCATCCAACGATCTCTCGATAGATGACCTCGACACCGTCAACAAGACAGGAACGACGACAATCGGTATCACGACATCTGAAGGGGTCGTCATTGCGACGGACATGCGTGCCTCGCTCGGTGGACGATTCGTTTCGAACAAAGACGTTCAGAAGGTCGAACAGATCCACCCATCGGGCGCGTTGACGCTCGTCGGTAGCGTCGGCGGTGCGCAATCGTTCATCCGATCGCTCCGCGCGGAAGTGAATCTCTATGAGGCTCGCAGAGGCGAACACATTTCGATCGGCGCGCTTGCGACACTCGCCGGTAACTTCGCTCGCGGCGGGCCCTTTTTCGCGATCAATCCGATCCTCGGCGGCGTCGACGATGACGGACACCACGTGTACTCTATTGATCCAGCGGGTGGCGTCATGAAAGACGACTACACGGTTACCGGCTCCGGTCTCACCGTCGCCTACGGGACGCTGGAACGAGAGTACCGAGATGACATGACGAACGAGGAGGCGAAACAGGTCGCTGCGTCGGGGATCAAAGCCGCGGTTGAGCGGGACACCGGC
>SKKJ01000300.1 GCA_007121575.1 Natronomonas sp. | reverse complement strand
CTCCTCTCGGTCGAATCGATCCGATAATCGACGCTCTCGACTCGGATTTCCCTCGCAAACGATGCTTTCACGGCGTGAAATATTTCACTAGACATTTATACATCTACTCGTGGCGTATCCGTCCTCGTGGTGAGATCTCATGAGTGAGCCCCCACTTCCATCGGCCGGCTGGCAGGTCGAACAGAACGCTTCCGAGGCCTATGAACAGTATCTGGTACCCTCGATTTTCGCGTCGTGGGCCGACCAACTCATCGAGTCTAGCGATGTCCACGAGGGGGATCGCATCTTGGATGTTGCCTGCGGAACCGGTATCGTCGCGCGGCACGCTGCATCTCGGGTCGGTGCTAGTGGGTCCGTTGTGGGAGTCGACATCAACGAGGGGATGCTTACAGTGGCGAAGGAGATCGCTGCCGACATCCAACCATCGATCGCGTGGCGACAGGCCGACGCGACCGATCTCCCGTTCTCTGGCGAGCAGTTCGATATCGTTTGCTGTCAACAAGCCGTTCAGTTCTTCGACGATCCTGTCACGGTGGTCGGGGAGATGCGTCGAGTCCTCACAACGGGTGGGCGTGTGGCACTGAGTGTCTGGCGACCACTTGAGTACCAGCCTGGATACGTCGTGTTGGCCGACGCTTTAGCGCGATACATCGGTGATCACGCCGGGGAAATGATGCGCTCACCGTTTCCCGAATGGGACGCGGATACTATACAAACGTTCGTCCGAGAGGGGGGATTCGAAGACGTATCGATCACTATCGAGATCGGCTCTGTGCGCTATCCGTCGGTCGAGGAGTTCGTTCGCCGCGAGGCGGCAAGCTCGCCGCTAGCCGAGCAAATCGCAGCCGTCAGTCGGGAGGTACGGGACGACCTGGTTCGAGAGGTCGAAACTGCCTTACATGCGTACATTGACGACGAAGGCGTTGTGTCGCCACTGGAATCGTACGTTGTCATCGCAGAACGGAAGCAGTAACGGCTGGTTCATTCGCTGGGGCGTAGTAACGGGTAGTTCATCAGCGGTCGAGGCGGATACTCCGATCCTACTTCGAACGATCTTGGATCTCGACCGTTGAGACCGGAGGATCAGCCTCGAATGATGCTGAAAACATGATTCCAACAGCGCCGTCAACCCAGTCTGTCGTCGTCGACTTTGTGTTCACGGGATTCTCACCCTGCATTCGCCGGTAAAAACCAGTTTAGCCGCTAAACGGCATAAGCGAAGTTTTTTATCCGGAACGGACGACCGGTCACGTATGAGCGCGACCCGGTCTGTAGTACGCGGGCGATAACTCGCGCGTCTTCTCCGTCGCGCGTCCGTGCTTGCTTTCTACCGACCGGTCTACGCGAACAAAATTATGAGTGAGGTTCCAGACAGCTACGATCCCGACGAGGCCGAACAGAAATGGCGTGCTGAGTGGCTCGAATCGGATGTGTACAGCTACGACGACGACCCCGAGCGCCCCGATTACATCATCGATACCCCGCCGCCGTATCCGACCGGTAATCTCCACATCGGAAACGCACTCGGGTGGTGTTACATGGATTACGCCGCCCGCTATCACCGGTTGCAGGGCGACGACGTGCTCTTCCCGCAAGGATGGGACTGTCACGGGCTACCGACGGAGGTGAAAGTTGAGGAGAGCCGCGATATCCACCGAACTGACGTCTCCCGCGAGCAGTTCCGCGAATGGTGTATCGAGCACACCGAATCGCAGATCGGCGCGATGAAAGAGACGATGTTGACGCTCGGATTCTCCCAGGACTGGGCCCACGAATTCCGCACGATGGACGATACGTACTGGGGCCGGACACAGCGTTCGTTCGTCGAGATGGCCGAAAGCGACTACGTCTATCAGGACGAACACCCGGTCAACTGGTGTCCGCGGTGTGAGACGGCGATCGCCGACGCCGAGGTCGAAAACGAAGACCGCGACGGAACGCTGTATTACGTTACGTTCGAGGGGATCGAAAACGACGATATCGAGATCGCGACCACGCGTCCCGAACTCCTCGCTGCCTGTGTCTCGATGGCCGTCGACCCGGACGACGAACGCTACGAGGGTCGGATCGGCGACACCTTCGAAGTTCCGCTGTTCGGCCAGGAGATCGAACTCATCGCGGACGAAGAAGTCGACGGTGATTTCGGAACCGGAGCCGTGATGATCTGTACGTTCGGGGACAAACAGGACGTCAACTGGTGGGCCGAACACGACCTCGATCTGCGGGCAGCCGTTACGGAAGACGGTCGACTCAACGAGCTCGCCGGCGAGTTCGAGGGACTCTCGATCGACGAGGCGAAAGCCGCGGTCGCCGACGCGCTCGCCGACGCCGGCCATCTCAACCGCTCGGAGCCGACAGAACAGTCCGTCGGCTGCTGTTGGCGCTGCGATACCCCGATCGAAATCCTCTCGAAAGAACAGTGGTTCGTCCGGGTGAACCAAGACGAGATCCTCGAAGCGGCCCAAGAGATCGAGTGGTTTCCGGAACACATGTACACCCGTCTCGAGGAATGGACCGAGGGAATGGAGTGGGACTGGGTCATTTCCCGCCAGCGCGTTTTCGCGACGCCGATCCCCGCGTGGGAGTGTGCCGACTGCGGTCACGTCGAGATCGCCGGCGTTGACGAGGTTCCGGTCGATCCGACCGCTACGGGGCCGGCAGTGGGAGATTGCCCCGAATGTGGAAGCGATGAATGGACCGGCGAAACCGACGTGATGGACACCTGGATGGATTCGTCCATCTCGCCGATGTACGTCGCCGGCTGGCCTGAGGAATCCTTCGAACCGGTCCAACTTCGCGAACAAGGACACGATATCATTCGGACGTGGGCCTTTTACACGATCTTGCGGACGGTCGCCGTCACCGACGAGATCCCGTGGGAGCACGCGCTCATCAACGGGATGGTCTTCGGCGACGACGGCAACAAGATGTCGAAATCTCGCGGGAACTTCGTCCAGCCGGAGGAAGTCGTCGAAGAGCACTCCGCCGATGCGTTCCGACAGGCGATGGCCTTGGGCGGCCAACCCGGCACCGACATCCAGTTCCAGTGGAAAGAGGTCACCTCCGCAACCCGATTCCAGACGAAACTGTGGAATATCACGAAATTCGCGTCGGGTCATCTCGACGAGTCGACGCCCGATATTGTCGATCCCGCATACCGTGACGTCGATTCGTGGATCCTCGCCGAACTCGCCGAAGTGGCCGACGCCGTCGCCGCCGATATGGACGAATATCGATTCGACAGCGCGCTTCGACGGATTCGAGACTTCGTCTGGCACGATCTTGCCGACGACTACCTCGAACTGATAAAGGGCCGGCTCTATGAGGGCCGACCGGGTGAACGCCGCGCGGCCAAACACGCGCTATATACCGCATTGAGCGCCTCGGTTCGGATGCTCTCGCCGTTCGCGCCCTTCATCACCGAAGAAGCGTGGAGTCATCTGCCGACGGACGGAAGCGTTCACGAGGCTTCTTGGCCCGATCTGCCGTCTCTCGATGCTGACGCCGCCGCACGCGGCGAAGTAATCGCCGAAATCGCCGCAACGGTTCGCGGCTGGAAATCCGAAGAAGGGAAACCACTCAATGCCGATCTCGAACGAATCGAAGTCTATCTCGACGAGGAACGGCCGCTCGATACGTACGACTTATCGGACACCGTCAACGCACCCGTCTATATAGAAACGGGCGCGCCGAACGTCGAACTCGTCCCGGTCGGCGTCGACATCGATCACAGCCAACTCGGCCCGGCGTTCCGGGATCGAGCCGGTGCAGTCATCGGTCGGCTCGAAGCCGCCGATCCGACCGAACTACGCGCTGAACTCGACACCGCCGGCTACGTCGAATTCGAGATCGACGGTGAGACGGTCACCGTCGAGTCAGATATGTTCGACATCGTCGAAGAGCAACGCTCCGAAGGGGGCGAAGAGGTCGTCGTGTTAGAAGTCGGTGAGGCGACCGTCCTCGTCGTCGAGTGAACGGTTCGCGTACCGGCTTGTCGAGTCGAACGCCGTGGACGAGTTACGTTGACTCGG
>SKKJ01000328.1 GCA_007121575.1 Natronomonas sp. | reverse complement strand
GATGGGTTCGTGCTGGAAGTCGGCGTTGGCTCCGGCTACGTCGCACGGCGAATCGAATCCGAAACGGATGCGACGGTCGTCGGCACGGATTTAAATCCAAAAGCGTGCGTGCGGACGCGAGACGAAGGAATCGAGGTGGTTCGAGGGGACGTAACGCAACCATTCCGGGCAGAAAGCTTTGATACCATTCTGTTCAATCCGCCGTACCTTCCGACACCGCCCGAACAAGAATGGGACGATCCACTTGAGCACGCGCTTTCGGGCGGTCCGGATGGGCGGCGCGTAATCCGACCGTTTCTCGAAGATGTCGGCAGGGTCTTGAAGCGGAACGGTCGGGTATATCTGTTGGTTTCCACGTTGACGAACATCGATGCGGTCTCAAAACTCGCAAGGAAGTCAGGATTATCCACACGAGAGATCGCCACCGAATCGTTCCCCTTCGAGCGGCTCGTCGTTCTAGAAATTACTCACAGAAATACCTGAGTAGGAAATATTAAACACCGTCATCTCGTAGTCGGTTTCAATGACGGAAGTACTTGCGACGACACCGGGGTTGTATCCCCTCCCCGATTGGGCGAAAGACGAACTTTCAGACCTCAAAGGACATCAAAAAGACGATCTCATCTCGGGCGAGGAATCGTCCGAGATCACTGACGCGTACGATCGTGTTCGCGACGAACTAGTCGATTGGCAAATCGAAGCGGGGCTCGATCGCATCGTCGAAGGACAGGGCCGATGGGACGACATGATCGCTCATCCGCTTTCCGTCCACGAAAACGTCGAAACCCGAGGTATCGTGCGCTATTACGATAACAACAACTTCTATCGAGAGCCGGTCGTCCGTGGCGATCTTACCCCGGATGGCGATGTGGCCGCCGAACTCTCCGCCTGTGATGCGACCCAAGCGGTCCTTCCGGGACCGTACTCGCTCTCCGAACTCGCAACGGACGAACACTACGGCGACGAGGGGGCGTTCTTAGATGCGGTTGCAGAATTTCTCTCAGCGGAGGTTGCGGGCTTTCCACCCGTTGAAACGCTCTTTCTGTTAGAACCCTCGCTCGTCACGGATGCCCCCGAAGACGGGGTCGACGAACACGCAAGCGAAGCGATCGACACGGTGGCATCAGCAACTGATGCGGAAGTCGTCGTCCACACGTACTGGGGTTCGATCCCCGAAAAGCCGTATGCGCACTTGATGGATGCCGATATCGATGCGATCGGATTCGATTTCGTCTCCGATCACGAGGGAAGTATCTACAATATCCAAGAGTACGGCACCAAAGAAGGGATCGCGCTGGGTGTCGTCGATGGACAGAACACGCTCGTCGAAACACCGAGTTCGATCGCGGAACGCGTCGAGTGGGTACACGAACAGCTCCCAGTCCAGTCGTTCGACACCGTCTATGTGAGTTCGAACACTGAACTGTTCTATCTGCCGACGAACAAAGCCGAAGCGAAGCTCAGTGCGCTCGCCGCCGGTTCGAAGGAGGTGTCACTATGAGTTTCGACGGATATGCGGACACTCGATCGCAGTTCCGCCCGGACGATCATCCGACGGATCACTTCCTTTTGACGACCGTCGTCGGCTCATATCCCAAGCCGAAATGGCTCAATCGTGCGAAAGAACTCGCCGAGGACGAAGACAGATATTTCGACGAAGAGAACCTCGAAGAAGCGCTCGACGATGCTTCCCGTCTCATCACCGACGAGCACGTTCGTGCCGGACTCGATGCCGTTGTCGATGGGGAGATGCGTCGAAACGAAATGGTCGAATACTTCGCACACCGAATCGGCGGCTATGAGTTCAACGGGCCTGTCAAAGTGTGGGGCCACAACTACTTCGATAAACCGTCGGTCGCGGACGAAGTCAGCTACGATGAGCCGTGGCTCGTCGACGAGTTCAATTTCACGACGGGTGTCACAGACCGTCCGGTCAAAGTCCCGATCACTGGGCCATACACCCTCGCATCCTGGTCGTTCAATGAATATTACGAAACGGAGGAAGAACTCGCGTACAAACTCGCTGATCTCGTGAACGAGGAGATCGATGCGCTCGTTGCAGCCGGCGCACGCTACATTCAGATCGACGAGCCGGCGCTTGCGACGACGCCCGATGATCACGCAATCGTCGGCGAGTGTCTCGAGCATATCGCCGACGGCGTCCCAAAAGACGTTCGTCTCGGGCTGCACGTATGCTACGGTGATTATTCACGAATCTACCCGGAGATCCTCGATATGCCGGTTCATGAATACGACCTCGAGCTCGCAAACGGCGATTACGAGCAATTAGACGTGTTCAAAGAACCAACGTTCGACAAGGATCTCGCACTGGGTGTTGTCGACGTTCACACGACGGATGTCGAAACGGTCGATGAGATCAAAGCGAACATCCTGAAAGGATTCGAAGTCGTGCCGCCGGAGCAACTCACCGTGTCACCGGACTGTGGTGTGAAACTGCTACCCCGCGAAGTCGCTTACCAAAAAATGGAGAACATGGTTCAAGCGGCCCGTGAAGTCGAAGCGGCACTCGACGCTGGCGAGGTCGATGTCGGCTACGCCGGTAAATAATCGCCCGGCTAAATCGACACCTCATAGTCATGGAGTGTGCAGAACCGGATTGCACAGAGCGGGCGAGCGTTCGGCTCCACATCCCGTGGACCGAAAACAAAGTCGTTTGTGCTGCGCATGCTCGTGGGCTCGCCCAAGCTGATGGGATCGTTCCAGAACCGCTCGAAGACACCGAGACAGAGACCGGTTACTCGAGCGGTTTCGCCATCATGATCTCATCGACGTATTCGTCGTCGATTCGGTAATGATCCTTCCGAACCGCTTCGGTCTCCCATCCTCTGGACTCTAAGAACTCGATTGCCGTCTCATTCGTCGAAGGAACGCTGTTATAGAGCTTTTCTATGTCGTGATCGTGTGCCCACTCGAGCCCGCAATCGAGTAGCCTCGATCCGATCCCGCGGTTTCGGTATTCCTCAATTACGCCGACCGTGAGCTCGGCGGTGTGCTCGAGCTTTTTGAGTTCTGAGACGTTTATATGCACCCATCCGACCACATCGCTGTGAATGGTTGCAACGAAGAAGACACGCTTCATCAGATCGTTGTGCCGCAAGAGAACGTTCTCGCTTTCGACGATGTCCGCAATGGTCTCACCTTCGATATACGATTTATTGGATAGTGCCTCCCTCATTGCCCCGACCAATCCGGTGAGGTCATCCTCTCTCGCCTGCCGGATCGTTACCTCGATTCCGTCCTCAACATACGTCTCCTCGCGTTCGTCTTCGAACGCCAACCGGAGCGTGTCGTCATCGCTACGGGTGACGATCCCATCTCGCCGAAGAACGGCAACGTGATGTCCGAACGCTTCGGGGCTCATATTTAGCGCCCTACGAGCGTCCTCGTAGTCGACTGTCCCGTACCGCTCGATGTGATCGTAAATATCTTTGCGGTCCCGGTGAGTGAACTGGAGCTCGTCTGAGAACTGCATGATAATTGCTACCATTAACCATCATATAAATCTGTTGCCGATATAGATGCGGTTAAATATAATCAGACGGATCTCGACCACGGCTGCGTCCGATCCCGTTCGGGCACGTTGGTTAACAACAACGCAGCATCCCGAAGATTATGGGTTTTAATGACCAACTCCGCTGCCTCTCGCACCGTAAACGACGCATCAATATCTACGCCGTAGCAAGCTGCATACAGCTCGAGCCAGTCGTTGAGTGCCCGTTCTAACAGTATAAATTCGCTGTCGGTAAACCGAACAAGCTCCCCCGTTCGAGCTTCGATATAGATGGCCACAGCGTCCCCGACCCCGTCGACGAGATACTCGATCGCTCTCTCTTCATCCGGCGGGTCCGACGGTGGTTCGAACGACGAATACTCACGAGTGGCCCGGGTGGAGAGCTCTTTGATACGGTCTGAAACCCGCGTCATCGATCAGCCGTCCCGGAATTCTACACCTTTGGCGCCCGCTGGGTGTTCCCATTTCGTGTCGGCGACAACTGCACAGGTGCCGCATTCGACACACGGCTGTGTATCGAGGCTCACGACCAGTTTT
>SKKJ01000290.1 GCA_007121575.1 Natronomonas sp. | reverse complement strand
CCAGTTGCTCACGCTGGCGGATTGTTCCTCGGCGTGCTCGGGGGGCTCTCATCGCACTCGCTGGGATTTTCGCGACTGTTTCTACGGCAAACGCAGCGATTCTCTCCTCGTCCAGATTCCCCTTTGCGATGTCTCGAGATGGATTGGTTACGCCGAAACTCAGGCAGTCCTCGGCACGGTTTGGGACCCCGACGCGATCGATCTGGTTGACTGGCGGGGTGATGATCGCGCTCGTGTTCTTGTTCGATGTCGAGTCGCTCGCGAAACTCGGCGGGACGTTCGGTATTCTCGTCTTTGCACTCCTCAACGTGACTGTCGTTTTACTTCGAAGTTCTCAACCGGATTGGTACGACCCGACTTATCGAGTTCCGTTTTCACCGTGGTTACCGCTCGTCGGTGCGGCGGCCGCACTGCTTTTGATCCCGTTTCTCGGCGTGCTCTCTCAGATCAGCGCGATCGTCTTCATCTTACTCGGAATCGGGTGGTACTACGTCCAGACACGAAAGGGGGAACCGGTTCAACCGGATCACGATATCAGAGATCAACTGCTCGGTGCTCAGTATCGTCAGTCCATCGAGGAGAAACAATCGGAAATCGGTGGGTTGATGACGGCCAGTCCGCACGTTCTCGTCGAGACGGTCGAGGGAGAAACGAGCCCGCATCTGCTGACCGTGATGCGTTCGTTCGCTGACCGATTCGACGCCGATCTGGAAGTGCTCACCATCACGGAAGTCCCGCAACAGATCCCCCTCGCCGAGGCGGATCACGATGTTAACGACGACTGGATCGAGCGGATCGAACACGATCTCGATCTGAACGATCACGTCGTCTTCTTCGATCACGTTCGCACTCGCGATCGGACCGATGCGCTATTAGAAAGCATCAACGAGCGCACGGAGCTAGTTCTGGTAGACTGGCAGGATCCGATTCGGAAACACCATTTACAGGAGAGTCACGTCGACGAGATCCTGCGATCGAAATTCCCCGTTCGACTCGCGGTGTTAAAACACCGGTCCACTGGCGAAATCGCGGACATCGTCGTCGCGACCGCGACTGGACCATACGACCGAGCGGAAGTGGAACTGGCGGACGCGATCGCTACTGCAACGGGGGCGACGCTGACGCTCGTCAAAGCTATCTCCGAAGACGCCTCCGAAGAGGCGGAAACGTCCGCGAAAAAGTATCTCATGGACTTGACCGAGATTCTGTCGAGCCCCGCCGAGACGGAACTGATTCGGACGAATGATGTTTCACGAACGCTGGTCGACCGAGCTAACCAAGCGGATCTGTTGGTCATGGGCGCACCATCACGGCCCGATCGGCTCCGAGAATTCTTCGGCCAGACGACGGATTTCGTCGCGAGTGAGACGGAAACCTCTGTCCTCGTCGTGAAGGAGCCCGGAAAGCAGGTCCCGCTCGCTCGACGGATCTGGCGACGTTTCCGCCGCCGTTCAGAGTGATCACGACGCTGACCGATTGAGCGATAAGTCTCAGCTTCCGTCTCAAGAGTCAACGCGCGGAAGCGCAATGACCGGTCGATCCGCTTGCGTAACGAGCTTGATCGAGTGATCCCCGGAGAGAAACTGCATGATGCGGTTGCCTCCACGTGACCGATACGCGATGGAAGTTGCGGATACTTCATCCGCAGCCGCGAAGATGGTGGCAACGATATCCTTCGCGTACGCAGTGTGCTCTTCGGCATCGGGGAAGACGCTGCGGACGGCCGCATACGATTCTTCAGCCAACTCTTCGGAGTACTCGACGGGTGTCTTATCCGGAACGCCCATCCCTTTTTCGACCACGTGGAGCGCGGTTACACGGTTCGGATCGTACGGTTTGAGTGCTCTCGCGGTCTTTCGAGCATCGTCTTCGTTTGCGACCGGAACGATAACGTGATCCAGGAGATCGCGTTCGTCCGCGGTTGATTCGTTGTTCATACACCAAATACGCGAACGCACGGTATAATTGCTCTGTGCGTACCACCGACTCAACGGTGAGATACTGTCGAACCACCACCGCTGTCTCCCCGTCAATGGAACCGATTCAGTGATCGGTCTCGTGGGGATTCAATACCGTGCCGTAGTGTCGCGCGTGATCGGTGTAGTCGATAAACCGGGGTGCGTCCGGATCGAACGGTCGCTGCAGCGACTCGAACGCTTTCTTTTTATCCCAGCCCTGTAGTTTGCCAACGGCGCTTCGATCCTCGAGGTCGTGATACTCGAGTTCCTCGGCGACGCGCTCCCACGCTCGAAGACCCTGTTCGGTGCGAACGATCACGCTCGAGTATTCGTCGATGGAACCGACCGATCCGACAGTCATGTCAGCGCAGTAACCGGTGAAATCAGCGCACTCGTCGCAGCCTTTCAGCGCGGCGTCGTGGAAGTTCTCGACGTCCTCTTCGACGAGGAGTTCTCCGCTGTGATCGTACACCATCATCTTCCCGTAGAGAACGTCCATCTTCCCGATGTCTTCGGGCTGGATCCCGCGTTCTTCCGCGAGTTTATCGCCGATGAGTCGGTAGTAGTTGAAATTCTTCGTACACATCAGCGCGATCGTGTACTCGATCGCCCGAACCCCTTCCTCTTGGCCGCCGTACTCCCACTCGAAATCCTGTAACGCCCGGATTCCTTCGATTTCACAGGGCGTACCGACGAGCGCCAGCGACGCCTCTTCGAGGGGGACGTCGAGTTTGTGCTCCCATCGTTCCAGATCGAGATTGCCGAGCGCCATCGTCTGATTATAGAACGACCCGGCGTTTTCGGTGAGTTCTTCGTGGGTGGTCGCGAGGAGCGATTCTGCCTTCCAGGGCTCTTCGTCGCTTTCGGTGGCGATCAACGCCCCGTCTATTTCGCCGTCTTCGAGAAGCTTCGAAAGGGTCGCCGTCACGACGCCGCCGTCCTGTGCGTTTTCTCGCCAGTCATCGCTGACCTTCGCGGAGAACTCCGTGATCGGATCGCCTGCCCCCTTCACGTTGTCGTCCCCGCCGGTGATCTTCCACTGCCGCTCGTAGCGGAGGCCGCCGCGCGGACAGAAATCCCAACAGAGCGAACAGCCGGTACACATCTTCACCAGTTCCGGTAACCCCTCGTCGTCGATACCGATAGAGTCAGAGGGGCAGGAAGCCACGCAGGTCCCACACTGGATGCACCGACCCTCGTTGATGACCGCCTCGTCTAACTCCATAAACCACGTTTTATCGTCCGGTTCCTCGATATCGTTCATCCGCGAGCGGATGCCATACCCCGGCGTCCGGAGGTCGGCTCCCTCTGGGACGTTGACGCGCTCGTCGGGATCGCCGCCATCGATGTTCTGACTGTTGCCTTCCGCGGGTGGTGTGAACTCGATCTCGCCGAGGCTGCCTTCGCTATCGACGTTTGCCGGGGCGGTTCCGCCGTCGGGAGTCAACCCCATCGAACCCTCGTTCGCGTCTGACTCGCTGTCGCGGTCCGTCGCCCGATAGAATCTGATCGGCTTGCCCGTAGACGTTCCTGCTTTGAAATTCGATCGACTACCCGAGCGCCTGGCCGAATCGGCGTCCCTCTTAATTTCGGGGATACCAGGCGTCACCTCGTCTCTCTCTATCCGTTCAGACGCCTCATCGACCGTCGGCTTCGTCGAACGGTGCTCTTCAGTCATCACCCGTCACCTCCTCGCGAGCGATGCCGCCGGAGACGTTCGCATCGGCCCGTCGCATAACGCTTCGAAGCCGGTCGTTGTCGACTCGCCGACACCATTCGTAGAATCGCTCTCCGGCTTCTCGCTCATCGCTGTAGACCTCAAAGAGCTCTTCGAGCGCGGGGATGACCGCATCGGCTGGCACAGCGTGTTCGACCCAATCGAGGAATGCGTTGTCGGTGCCGAGCGAGCCGCCGAGTCCGAAGTCCATCCCTTCGACGATGCTATCGCCTTCCTCGTTTTTCGTTCCCTCCGGATCGTCGATCGCGACCGTCTCGCCGCGAAAGCCGATATCGGCGATCTGCGGCTGGGCGCAGGAGGCCGAACACCCCGACATATGCATTCGAACGACCTCGAGGTCGTCCGGTGTATCGATGCGGCGATCCAGCGCTTT
>SKKJ01000155.1 GCA_007121575.1 Natronomonas sp. | reverse complement strand
CGAGCCGTTTCTCGACGGCGATGCTCGAACTCTCGTCGCCGCAACCGACGGAATCGGTATCGCTGTCGCGCTCTGTCTCGGATTCACAGCACTCGTTACCGGGACACCGTCATTGCTGTTCTTCGCAACCACGCTCGGCTATGCAGCGGCCGTGCTTGCACGTGGTGGACTCCTCGCGATCGGAAACGCCCGTCGAAGCCGAACGCTTGGTACCGCACCGACCCTCGTGAGTCGCGCGGTCCTTCGGATGCGAATTATGCCAACCGCAGAGGGGGCAGCGATATTCGCCGCCGAAACCGACGGAATGCTCGGTACTCGGCTGGCGGATCACGTCGGACGCGCTCGGGGGACGCCGCGATCGGGATTCAGTACGTTCGCGGACGCGTGGCGCGAACGATTCCCGGCGCTTCATCGAGCCGTCACACTCATCGAAGCGGCCGCCGACGCACCGCCGAACGAACGGGATCGGACGCTCGATCGATCGATGGATGCGATACTCGACGGGACGCGCGACCGGGCGACTAAGGCGGCCGATTCGCTCCGTGGACCATCGACTGCTGTTTACGCGTTCGGTGTCCTCTTGCCGCTTGCACTGGTTAGCGTGCTTCCGGCCGCCGGTGCCGCCGGACTCAACGCGACGCTTCCCGTAATCGTTGTTCTCTACAACGTGCTCCTTCCAGCCGGGTTGCTCTGTGTCGGAGGATGGTTACTCGCGAAACGGCCCGTCGCGTTTCCGCCATCGGGCACCGGAATGACCATGACTCGCTGGCTTATCTCGGGATTTGTTGGCCTCGTTGTGGGAGTTCTCGGATGGATTTCCGCCGGGTTCGTCTTCGCGTCGTGGACATCGCCAATCGCGTCACTCGGATTCGGTGCCGGGGCCGCGTTGCTCGTTCGATATCGCCCGGTTATCGCGATCCGAAAACGGGCAACAGAACTCGAGGATACGCTCCCTGATGCGTTGTATCTAGTTGGCCGCCGCGTTTCGGATGGCATCTCGGTCGAACGCGCGATCGCCGATGCCGCTAAAGAACTCGGCGGTAGTACTGGTGATGTCTTCGAGGCGGCTGCCAGACGCCAACGCCAACTTCGTGTCGGCGTCGAGACGGCCTTTCTCGGCGAGTACGGTGCGCTCGAATCGATGTCGAGTCAGCGCGCTGAAAGCGCGGCCCTATTGCTCGGCATGGCCGCGAGTGCGGGACAACCCGCCGGATTAGCACTCGTCGAGACGGCGGATCATCTCGATGAACTCCAACGCGTCGAGCGTGAGGCTCGACGAAGTCTCGCCCGTGTGACCTCAACGCTTTCGAACACGGCTGCGTTCTTCGGACCGCTTGTCGGCGGGGCTACTGTCGCCCTCGCTGACAGTGTGGGAACGACCGACGCGCTCAACGGAGGGGCACCCGAAACTGCTGTTCTCGGTCTCTCGATTGGTATCTATGTGCTCCTCCTCGCGGTGATCCTCACCGGTATCTCGACTGGTCTACAACGTGGCCTCGATCGCGCAACGGTCGGCTACCGAGTCGGAATCGCGCTCTGTGCGGCAACGATCACGTATCTCGTTGCTGCTTTCGTCACCGGTGCCGTCTCCGGGGGTTTATAAGTAATCACGCGCCCAGACGGGCTATGTTCGATTTTCCACTCGATGCGTGGTACGTCTGGATCGGGCTCGCGGTCGTCTCCACCGCGGCACTCGGCGTCGGCAGTGCGCTCCCCTCTGCGATGCCACCGGATGCCTCCGGAAGCGCACAAACCGTCGATAGTGTCGCCGCAAGCGAACACGCGGCGATCGGTAAACATCCGCTTTCGAACGCGGAGACCGTGCGTATCGGAATCGATTCGATCTCGCTTCGTGGCCCCGGTGGTAAATCCCACGCAGCGTTTGGGTACGGACCCGTGACACCGGTTACACACGACTCGAGGCTGAAATCGGTGCTTCAAGGGGAGCCACCGATGACCGTGTTCGATTCGCCGGTTACATTTAAACAGGTAACGCGACAGGCTCAGAGAGCAGAACCACGATGGAAAGGGACGGACGAACTCATCGTCCGCCGCGTTAGCTGGGAGGGAACCGACGTTGTTCTGGTCGGATAGCGAAAGAGGGCAAACGGAGCCGCTTGCGGCGCTTATCGCTGTGTTCGCACTCGGTGTCGCACTGTCGCTCTACGTCGGAATTCTCTATTCGACGATCCCGCTGCTTTCGACCGAGCGTAAACTCGCCCCAGCTGCTGCGGACAAACTCGTCAGTGAGGGTTCCTCGTTCGGTGTGCTTGAACCACCACTCGCGGATGCCGTTGATGCCTCACGCCCGAACGGGCACGAACTCAACGCAACCGTCCATACTGCCGACACGTTCTGGCGAGGTGGTCCGACACAACCCGAGGACCCGGACTGTCTCACACGATCCGTCACTGTCCAGACCGCACCCGGGAACGTCCGATCTGGCGTATTGGAGGTGTGTGTATGGCCCGTGCAGTGAGCACTGTCGTCGATGTCACGATCTGTCTGTTGCTGGTTAGCGTTTCGGTGTTGACGCTCTCGATGGCCGTTCCCGATGCGGCTGAGACGAGATCTATCGATGGTGAACACACGGTCTCTTCGATCGGCACGATAACGACCACCATCCCGATTCATGAGGATCGAACCGCGCACGATACGATCGCTGGTCACTTTATCACAGCGACGATAGAAAACGGATCGCTCGGGGGTAAATCCGTTAGCGGATCGACGTATCCGACCGCCGTTCAACAGAACGTTCCGGATCACCTTCCCGAGCGGACGCATCTGACCGTTCGATGGCGACCGTATCCCGATGCGCCCCTCCGTGGTGAACTCTCGACCGGAACCGAACCGCCGTCGACGGCGGATGTCTCGGTGAGACGATGGACTCACAACAGTCGGATGAACTCGAACGAAGCGGCCGATTCGTTCGAAGCAATCGCCTTGTCAATGTCGCGGGCGTACGTCACTCGGCTGTTTCCGCCGGAACGAACTCGACTTGACCTCGTAGATTCTCGGACCGCAGCGCACACGACCGAACGGTACCGAACGTTCGCTGAAACAATCGACGTCGATATCGGCGACGAACTCGCGAACGCACGACCGGCACGGGCGAACGATCGTCTCATCGAGGAACTCTCTGAGCGACTCGAGACCGATCTCGAATCGAGATACTCGTCAGTCTCGGCCGCGAAAGACGATGAGACGATCGGAGAGATCGAGTTCACCGTCCGGCGGTGGGAACTGTGAACGACAGAGGTCGTGTCCCGTTCGCGTTCGTCGGTATCTTACTTTTGGTCTCCAGTACGACACTCGCGGTTACCGTTGTCCCACAAACGGAACACACCGCTCCGGCGATAGACCAGGCGATGGATGAAGCGACCGCAATCACGCTGACCGAGCTTCGTGGGGCCGCAAACGACGCTGCGACCGAGGCTGCCATCGATCCAGTCACTTATCCCGCTGATACGACGGCTGGACGAGCACTGAATGGAAGTCAGCCGTTTAGGAATTCACTTCGGCTTCGGATCTATCTTCACGCATCCGAGCGTCTCGATGGCATCGAAACCACGCACGGCGAAACGACTGTCAGCGTCTCGCTTCCTTCGGTCGAACCGACGACACAGGGGTATCGAAACGCGATCGAACGCGTGCGGATCGAACGCGCCGGCGAAGACGACGTCGCGATACGGATCGAAATCGAAGGCGTGACGCTATCGGCGGTCCGAGACGGACGGGAAGTCACGACGGCGACTCACTCCCCACGCTTCGTCGTTGCGAATCCGGCGTTGATGCTCCACGATCGGACCGAACGGTTCGAGACGCGAGCGAATGCACCGGTTACACGGGATGGAGTCGGGCAACGACTCACGGCGCGTCTCTATCCGATCGCGTGGGCGCGTGGGTACGCCCAGTACGGTGGTACGCCGATCGCGACCGTTCTCGGGACGCGACACGTCGAACTAGCGACGAACGACGCGTTGTTAGCCGAACAGCGCGCTGTCTTTGGTGACGCGGATCCCGAGGGCGATCGTGGCATCGCCGCCGCAGGTAGCCGCGTCGCGACGACGGATCTTATTACT
>SKKJ01000020.1 GCA_007121575.1 Natronomonas sp. | reverse complement strand
CTCGGCGTCGGGCTTGCTGCATACCGGGTGACCGAACGCGTCGCTGAGGATTTCTATCTGGCGAGTCGGACCTTCGGTACCGTCGTGTTGCTATTCACCGTCTTCGCGACGCTGCTTTCGGCATTTACCTTCTTCGGCGGTCCGGATACCGCCTACGGGTTCGGCCCCGAGTGGATCCTCGTCATGGGACTTATGGACGGGATTATCTTCGCCGTTCTGTGGTACGTTATTGGCTACAAACAGTGGTTGCTCGGGCAACGGCACGGCTACGTCACGTTGGGTGAAATGCTCGGCGACCGATTCGGGTCGCGCTCGATTCGCGCGCTGATTGCCGGCATCTCGTTGCTTTGGCTTTTCCCCTACGTCATGCTCCAACAGATCGGTGCCGGTGGGGCGCTCGCCGCCCTCACTGATGGGGCGTTCCCGTTCGCCGCGGGTGCGACCCTCATCACGGGGTTTATGATAATCTACGTGGTGCTCGCGGGGATGCGAGGGATCGCGTGGACCGACACGCTTCAAGGTGCGTTCATGCTTTTGATGGTCTGGACGGCGTTGCTGTGGGTTCTGGTCGCTGTCGAGGGGGGTATCGGGACGATCAACGCCGGATTGGCGGCCACGAACCCGGAGTTTTTCGCGCTCGGAAGTGACTTTTATACCCCCGGACGAATGCTCACGTTCGCGATCTCGATCGCCTTCGGTGTCGCGATGTTTCCACAGGTCAACCAGCGGTTCTTCGCCGCCAGTTCCGAGACCGTCTTGAAACGCTCGCTCGCGCTGTGGCCCGTCCTCGTGCTCTTGCTTTTCGTCCCCGCGTTTTTGCTTGGCACGTGGGCTCGAGGCCTCGGACTCGAGGCCAATATTGGCGCTGGCGAAAGCATCCTCCCGGTTATCCTCGCCGAGTACACGCCGGTGTGGTTCGCCGCACTCGTTATCGCCGGCGCGATCGCCGCGATGATGTCCTCTTCCGATTCGATGCTTCTGTCGGGTTCATCGTATTTCACCCGCGATATCTATCGACCACTCATCGAGCAAGATATCTCCGAGCGGCAAGAGGATCGTCTGGGACGAATCGGGGTCGCGGTCTTCGCGATCGGCGCGCTCGTTGCGAGTTTTTGGGCTGAGGCGGAGGCGTTCGGTGCGATGACTGTCGGCTCCATTCTGATCGAGATCGGCGATCTCGCGTTCGGCGGATTCGCCCAGCTCGCGCTTCCGGTCATGGTGGCACTCTATTGGCGGCGGACGACCGGCTCGGGCATCGCTGCCGGGATTGGACTCTCCCAAGCAGTCTATCTCGCGTTCAACTTCTTGCCGGAACTCACCGTTGGGTCGTTCGTTCTGTTTTCGGATGCGTATCTCGGATGGGGGATTTCGATTTACTGTATGCTTCTCGGACTTTTCACCACGATCGTCGTCTCAGCCGTTACCACGGTGAACCCGGGGGCAAACATCGAGGGGCAGTTCGATCTTCAGGCGGATTAATCGGTGGTCCACTCGATCTGTACAATCGAAGCCACTCTCAGTAGCCCTCGAACGTCTCGTCCACTTCCGATCGCGCTTCGATTCGAACCTTCGCGTTCTCTTCGAACACTTTCACGAGCGCGCTAGCATCCTCCTTACCGTATCCGGCCGCGCACGTCTCTTTGTAGTACTCGTGTACGAGACTCGTCAGCATCATCGGATAGTCGATCGAATTTCCCGCCTCCAACGCGAGTTTGACGTCCTTTCTCGAGAGGTCGACGGTGAATCCCGGTTCGAAATTTCGATTCAGCACTCGCGGGATGCGCTTTTCGAACTGGTTCGAGGAACCGCTGGCGTTCGAAATCACCTCGAAGAGCGCTTCCGGCTCGACGCCCTGTGCCGTTCCGAGCGCCATCGCCTCCATCGCGAGCGCCCGGTTTCCGGCCGAGAGAACGTTGTTCACGAGTTTCGTCGCGTGACCGGCTCCGACGCGATCGAGAAAATAAACGTTTCTGCCGAGTGCCTCCAGTACGTCAACGGCACTCGAATCGAGATCGGCCTTCGACGCACCGACCATGAACGTGAGCGCTCCGGATTGAGCGCCTTCAGTTCCACCGCTAACCGGTGCATCAACCACGTGTATCCGTTCCGCCTCCGCGACCTCCGCGAGTGTTCTCGTCGTTTCCGGAGTACTCGTACTCGTTTCGAGCACGGTGACGTCGTTGGCGTCGGCCGAAAGCAGACCGTTGTCGTCACAGAATACCTGTTCGACGATCTCCGGGGTTGGGAGACTCGTTACGACGATCCCTGTATCTTCTGCCACTGTAGCGGCTGAATCCGCACCGAGTCCACCTGCGCGCTCGAGTTCTTCGACGGCTTCATCGCGGATATCATAACCGACCACGTCGTATCCGGATTCCAACAGCCGTTTGCTCATTCGGCTTCCCATTCGCCCGAGACCGACCAACCCAACTGAGGACATGCACGCTGGTGGGGAACCCCGTGATAAAAGCGTTTGTACCACCGATCATCTAGATTGAACGTCCGTGGTTCGTACTCGATAGCGCGCGGTTCGTTCGCTCACAGCAAACGGCACAGAGTCTGGTGTATTTTATAATCGTCCGAACGCTGTAGTACGTATGCATACCCACATCGTCCCGGTCGGCTTCGATTACGATCGGTTGATCGCGCCGCTCGTTCGGGATCAACTCGATGTCGATCGGGTCGTCCTGCTCGAAGGGGCGGTTGGAAGCGAGGCCAACGTCGAATATTCGAAAAACCTCGCTTCGAAGTTACAAAAGGACTTCACGAACCTGCTCGGGGCCGAAACCGAGGAATACGTCGTCGAGGACGTCTACGATTACGACGCCGCGTTCGAGCAAGCGTACGACCTTATCAACGGGGAACTCGATACCGGGAGCGAAGTGTGGGTCAACGTTTCGGCGATGCCTCGAACCGTCTCGTTCGCGTTCGCGACGGCGGCGCACTCGATCATGGTCGAACGGGAGGGCGATCGCGATCGGATACACACCTACTACACGGTCCCAGAGAAGTATCTCGAAACGGAACTCGCCGAAGCGCTCCGCGAACAGTGTGAACTCCTCGAAGAATTACTCGATGGCGAGATCGAGGCAGAGCGGATCGAGAATCAGCTTTCGACCGCTCGCGACCTCCTCGATGAGTTCGACGAGCGCGGCACGACCATCGGCGCGAAACGCTTCGGTGACAGCCACATCATCGAACTCCCCGTCGCCTCGTTCTCGAACGTCAAACCGTTCGAAGAACTGATCCTCTTTACCCTCGGCGAACACGACGAATTCGAGTCGGTCTCGGAGTTGGCACAGACGCTCGCTCGTGAACTCGGCGAGGAGTACACCGATTCGTTCCGCTCGAAAGTCATCTACAACGTGGATCGGCTCGGCCCCGGCGGAAAGGGATACATCGAACAGGAAGAACACGGCAAGTCCTATCGGACGCGCCTCTCGAGGATCGGAGAGCTTTGGGTCCGCTCGCACGCGGACAACTCCGAAATGTGACAAATTCGGCGCTCGGCTCTTTCTCGGGATGTCTCCGGCTACGGTTTTCGTGTTTCGTGATAGATGAGCGATCGGCCGTTCGCGGGCGAGTACAGATAGATGCTCATCTCAACGCGGTCGGCTTCGAGGAGGGCGTCTCGTCCGGAGAGCGAGGCCCACTCGAAGTGGAGTTCGTTTTCTTCATCGAGCCAGGCGACGACGCCGTCTCTGGGGCCGAACCCCATTCGCGGGGTATAGCGGTCGAGATAGACGTCGTCGCCGAACTGGGCGGTGAGGTAGAACTCGGCGTATTCGAGTTCGACCGAGCCCGGAAGCGACGGTCCGTCAACGAGTTTGTAGGTCTGACCGAGACTCGTTTCGGCGAGGTCGAACCGGCGGAACTGGTCCGGATCGGGTGCGTCAGCCCACCCGGGTTTCGTCACCGCCTCGAGTTCGTCGTCGTACTCGAATTCGATCTCACCACGTGTTTCGAGCTCCACCGATTCACGGCCGTCGTGCGTGAGTCGGGTCACCTCGGCGCTGAACTCGTATTCGAGAGCGTGGATCGCACCGGTTTCGGCGAGCAGCATCGAGACGGTTCCTCCGGTAACCGAATCGAGCGT
>SKKJ01000337.1 GCA_007121575.1 Natronomonas sp. | reverse complement strand
CGATTAAAGTTTCTGGCAAATCACCGAATATATCCCAAGTACCAACTACTTACTAACTATATGATAAGTTGTCATAGCAATTGCGCCGAACGAGACGGCGGCTTCGAGAGGAGACGGGAGGTTCAAGACGCTTCGTATCGAACCGCCCTCAATGCGCCACAACCACCTTATCAACGCGAAACAGCTTTCTCGTGGCGACATCGAATCAGTGTTGGATCGGGCCGCCGAAATCGAAGCGGATCCGCAGACCGCTTTCGGCACACACAGCAATACCATCTTGGGGTTGCTCTTTTTCGAACCAAGCACACGTACGAAGATGTCGTTCGACGCCGCTATGAAACGACTCGGTGGAAGCACGATCGATATGGGAAGTACTGAGTCGTCTTCTGTCAAGAAAGGTGAGAGCCTTGCGGACACCGTCCGCGTTATTGAGGGATACGCGGACGCGCTGGTGCTTCGCCATCCCTCAGAAGGGGCGGCGAAACTCGCGAGCGAGTTCGTCGACGTACCGGTAATAAATGCCGGAGATGGTGCCGGACAGCATCCGACACAGACGCTTCTCGATCTCTATACGATCCGAGAAAACGCGGGTTTGGATGACCTCACGATCGGCATCGCAGGCGATCTGAAATACGGCCGAACGGTACATTCGCTCGCACACGCGTTAACGAACTTCGATGTGGAACAACACTTTATCAGTCCGGAAAGCCTTCGACTCCCCCGGAGTGTCCGGTATGACCTTCGCGAATCCGGCGCTGTCGTGCATGAACACACGGATCTCGAAACGATCCTCGAGACGTTGGACGTGTTATACGTGACTCGAATCCAACGAGAGCGCTTCCCCGACGAGAACGAGTACCAACAGGTTGCCGGGGAGTATCAGATCGATGCTACGCTTTTGGACTCCGTCAACGAAGATCTCGCGGTGATGCATCCGTTACCCCGAGTCGATGAGATCACACCGGATGTCGATCAGACCGACCACGCAACGTATTTCCAGCAGGCGCACAACGGCGTCCCAGTTCGAATGGCGCTATTAGATCAAATGCTATGACAGACACTGAACTCCGAGTTTCCAAGATCGAAAACGGAACCGTCATCGACCATATCACGGGCGGACAGGCCCTTAACGTACTCACGATTCTCGGCATCGACGGAACGTCCGGCGAAGAAGTGAGCGTTGGCATGAACGTTCCATCCGAGCGGTTGGGGAGAAAAGATATCGTGAAAATCGAAGAGCGAGAGCTGAGCCAAAACGAAGTCGACGTACTCTCGCTTATCGCACCCAACGCGACGATCAACATCGTTCGTGCGTTCGAAGTCGTCGAAAAGAACGACGTTACGCGTCCCGAGACTGTCCGAGGTATTCTTTCATGCCCGAACGCGAACTGCATCACAACGAAAAACGAACCCGTTGAATCTCGGTTCGATGTGCTCGACGACGGCGTTCGCTGTACATATTGTGAGATGATCGTTCGCGAGTCTATTGCGTCACATATCAACTCAGCCTAGCGTAACCCTCCGTACGTTGCACACGGATTTCGGATCATCGCATGGCTGTTGTTAATCGAACTCGGTGTATCGTTCAGAGGGATTCTCGTCGAAGTTCGAATTCTCTATACGAAAACCGAGACACTTCGTCGAAGGTCGGGGTCTGCAATCATCGGTTACGGTACTTCCGATCTATCGTCGTCGAACTACGGTCTCCGTTGGGTGGGGAAAGACTATGAATCCACACATCGTACTTCCACTCGTATGTCTAAAAAAGTACTCGCAGCCGTATTCGTCGCAACAGTCGTGTTGATATACGTCGCAAAACGGTAGCCGTTTTACGATCATCGAATCGCCCTTCGATCACCTTTTCGAACGACTTACGCCTCGTGAGCCTTCAGTATGCATATGTACGGCGTCGTGACACGAAACGAAGAAGAAACCACGTGGGCAGAGTTCGACATTGGTTTTTATGAGGTCAAAGACGTGTCTGGGCGGTCTTCTGAACCGATCG
The DNA here is from genome assembly GCA_007121575.1 of Natronomonas sp. Lineage (GTDB taxonomy): Archaea > Halobacteriota > Halobacteria > Halobacteriales > Haloarculaceae > Natronomonas. The sequence goes on along the minus strand of SKKJ01000337.1, from coordinate 2,092 downwards.
CGGACGCGGTGAGTATGATATCTTGCTTCGGAGATAACGCCGCGGTAAAAGAAAACTCGGACCTCTGCCCCGTTACGCCGGACGGATTGCGGGCGACTCGCGAACGAACGTACTTCGATTGGGCATATATCTGTCCGACACATGATGGGTACCGACGCGGATTGCTCGAAATCGTCGAAGATTGTGCTGTGGTGAATCCGGACGTACGCCTCGACGATATCGGCTTTCCACGTCCGGAGTACTGTTACTGTGATCGCTGTAACGAACGGTTCGAATCGTGGGTGCGTACGAACCACGAGCGCGGTGAGGGACCGCCTCCGGAAGAGACAACGATAGACGATCGGTATGAGTGGCGAGCGGATGTTATCACAAACTTCGTACGAGAGGCAACAGATCGGATCCCGGGCAAAACGTACATGACGCTGTATCCCGACCCGTATGGAGATCACCTATACGAACGGGCGGGGATCGATCTCGAAGCCGTTGAACCGCACATCGACGAGTTCGTCGTGCCGTTGTATGACACACATTATGGGACGACGTATTGGTTAGAGACGATCGCGAAAGGGTTCGAAAGTCGGCTTGGGACGCCTTTCAGTATCGAACTGTACGCCGTTAATGTTGAAATCGATAATCTAATTCACGCTGTGGAAGTCGCAAACGAGTACGCGGAGTCGGTGTTGTTTGGCTACGACGCATCGAACGCTCGGGCAGCACTTCGACGGATGGATGCGGACGCACGCGAAGGCGTTGAGTGGTGAATGACGGTACGGGTCACACGACGGCTGATATAACGGCCGTTCTATGCGATCGCACGCGCAGCAGCGATGAGATCCGCACGGTCACGTGTGTCTTCCGGCACGTTCGCGGGATCGAACCACTGAGCGGCACTTATCTCCTCGTCCGGGTCTGAAATCGTCAGTTCAACCGTCTCTGCGGTCGCGTGGAATATCGGAAGTAACCCCCACGTTGCACAGCCACGACAGCTGATCTCGATTCGGTTCAACATCGCAAGCCCACGGTATTTCGCTTCGATACCTGCTTCCTCCGCCAACTCTCGCGCTGCGGTTTCTCGAAACGATTCGGCTCCATCGACGCTTCCACCCGGTAAGACCCAGAGATCGACCCCATCGTGTCTGACTAAGAGAAGCTCTCCGGTGTCTCGGTGGACGAGTGTATGAGCTCCATATGGCGTGCCACTCCGTTGAATACGGTTGGCAAGCGTTCGGAACCGGTCTCTAGAGACGTACTTTTCATAGGTGTGTTGGATGCAATCATCGTTGTACGTCTCGGTAACTCGATGGTATGCCTGCTCGGCACGCTGTTCGGCTTTGTCGGCGAGGAACCACAACCCGTCAACGGACGTCATAGGTATCTCACCTTAGAGAGCCACCGCGTCCTCGACCCGGGAGGTGTGAAATACGAAACGGAGACAGATAACATGGCCTCACGTATGCGGCCGTCTCTCAAAAGTCGTTCGCCGAAACAACGCTCTTCCCCATCTCTCATATCGGCTGATGCGGCCGTGAAGCGACGGGCTTTTTCCATACGGCTGGAAAGTAACGGTATGGCATTCGAAAAAGGCGACCGCGTCGTATTCCACGATAAACATAGTGATTATGACGGTGAAACCGGTGAAGTCACACAAGTTTCCGAGACGATGTTCGGCGACAATACGTATATCGTCGACTTCGACGAGGGACAAGAAGCAGGCATCGCCGAAGAGTCCTTAGAAGCAGCTGCGGACGACGAAGACGAGGAAGAATAGCGCGATGAGTGCCGTCCCGTTCCACTACGTCGACCTTCGAACGTTTTGTTATGCGACGGAGGACGAAAAGCGGGTTGAGGCGGCACTTCGAACGTTTCTTCCTGAAGAGACTGAAATCGAACGCGCAGTGACGGAGGGACATCACGGCGATCGGATCCTTATTCTTTCCGTTCGGCTCGAACGCGCTGATGAAGTCAGATACGTTCTGTCTCGACTGACTGCACTCGATTCGTTCGACCAGCTACTCGCTGAACTCGAGGACCGCGTTGACGATAACTGTGCGTTCTTTATTCAACTCGATAAACAGGCCGCGTATAGAGGACT
>SKKJ01000112.1 GCA_007121575.1 Natronomonas sp. | reverse complement strand
TGCGCTCACTGCGGCCCCGGCAAGCCAAGCGGAGCTGTTCTTGTATGAACTGACGGCCGCACGAAAGACGTTATATATCACGCTCGACCGAACCAGCGACGCTGTTTCAAATAGCATTTCGGACGCACCGACGACCACCGGGAATCCGACCGTTCAAGATGTGAGTGGTGATGCACCGCTCGATAACGCATCGAGGCTCGTTGCCGCGCTCCCCGAATCGTCGAATCTAATCGTTGATCCGATCGACGTACTCGAAAGGCAAGATCCCGCTCGATACAGAAATTTCCTCAACGAATTACAGAACCATATGTATAACACGGGAAGTATCGCGGTTGTACACGGCCTCGAGGGTCGAGACGTTCCGGAACTTCGAGATACGACGGAGCATATGGTCGACATCGTCTTCAAACTCGAAACGAAAATGAAAGGAGACCGAATCGAAAACCGACTTGCAATTCCGAAGTTCCGTGGTGGGAAAGCCCTGTCGGATGTCGTCAAACTGGATCTCACGTCCGCGATCGATATCGATACGAGCCGCGATATCGCGTGATCGTCATTCGCAAGTTTATATATCAGTACGCCATCAGACCTCCCGTGATGTAGGGAGATCCAGCAGCCGACCAAGGCGAGCGTACAGCGTACCGGCTGCCGATCAAGGCCCTGTCTGAAGGGTAGAACACTCGGATATCGTTGGTTCACCTCCGGTAGAGAACGCAGACGCTGTCTACTCGTACATGCGCTCTTTAAAGTATCTCGCTCCCGAGGACCTTCGTATGGAGCTGTTCGGAACCGCTGGTATCCGCGGACCGGCACAATCGGAAGTGACGCCGGCTCTCGTTGTCTCTCTCGGACGAGCGGCCGCAGAGGACGGCACAGAGTTCGTCATCGGCCGTGATGGTCGCGAGACCGGGCAAACTCTTTCTTTTGCACTCAACGCGGGGTTACAGAGCGGAGGCGCTGACGTGATCCAACTGGGCCAGGTTCCAACCCCTGCGCTTGCCTTCGCGAGTCGTGGGCGACGCGGAATTATGATCACGGCGAGTCATAACCCACCGGCGGATAACGGACTGAAGTTCTTCGTTGACGGGGCGGAATACGATCGAAACGCGGAACGTCGTCTCGAATCACGTCTCGAATCGGAGATCTCTCCGATTGGTTGGGATCAGTGGGGTGCTCGAACGTCGGGGACGGTTCTTGAGACATATCGTGCCGCGGTCAGCAGCTATGTTCGTGAGAAAGCGGGCATCTGCGATGGGGTTCGAGTAGCTGTTGACTGCGGTAACGGCGTCTCCAGTCTCGTGACACCACAGATCCTCGAAGAGCTAGGGGCGACCGTCAGAACGCTCAATGCCAATATCGATGGTCATTTCCCGGGACGTGAGTCGAAGCCGACACCCGAAACGCTTCGCGATCTTTCCGCGTTCGTCGCGGACGGACCGTTCGATTTGGGTATCGGTCACGACGGCGATGGAGATCGGATCGTGGTGATAGACAGTTCTGGTGAGGTCGTTCACGAGGACACGGTTCTCGCTATCATCGCGAGACAGTACACGAAAACGAGCAACGCGATCGAACCGACGGTCATAACGACACCCAATGCATCGGGGCGAATCGATGAACAGGTCGAAGCTGCCGGTGGATGGGTAAGGCGAGTTCCGCTCGGTGGATTGCACGAGGGAATTACCGCAATCGAAGACCAAACCGATTCCGACGCAACGATCGTTTTCGCCGCAGAGCCGTGGAAGCACCTTCACACTGACTTTGGTGCTTGGATCGATGCAACGGTGAGTGCGGGAATGATAACGGCACTCGTTGGAAAGCACGGCTTTGCCGCGCTTCGGGAGTCGATTACCGAACGGCCGTACCGGAAAATAAACGTCGAATGTCCTGACGAGCACAAACTCGCCGTTATGGGTGCTCTTCAATCCCGTCTCGCTGAAACCTTTTCGGAGGCCGATATCGAAACGGAGTATGGGGTCCGCCTTTCATTCTCGGATAACTCGTGGGTGCTCGTGCGTCCGAGCGGAACGGAACCATACATCCGAGTCTACGCTGAAAGCGATACCGTCGAGCAGTTAGTCGGGACCGTTCGTCAAACGATCGAACGTGCCATCGCTGAGACGCACTAATACAGTCGGAGTCAGCTATTTGCCCACCGGTATCCAGATGTAGATATGAACGATGAAGAGCTGCTTTCGATCGCCCGTGAGGAGATCAAGCAGTCATACGCACCGTATTCGAAGTACTACGTCGGTGCAGCGCTTGAGTCGTCGGAGGGGACAATTTTCACCGGCTGTAATATCGAAAACGCGAACTACTCGAACAGCATCCACGCCGAAGAACTTGCCATAGCGAAGGCCGTCCAAGAAGGATACCGATCGTTCGAACGGATCGCTGTCAGCTCCGATCGCCGTGATGGGGTCACGCCGTGTGGAATGTGTCGACAATCGCTCTCGGAGTTCTGTGAATCGGATCTACGAATTATCTGTGAGGGAGCACACGGACCGGTCACATATACACTCGGAGAACTGCTTCCGAATACGATCACTGGTGAGCATCTCGAATGACGCAAAATAGTGAAGATCCCAACGACGACCGGCAGTATCACCTAAAAGTGCGTGAAGGGGAGATCGAGGGACCGGTCTTACTCCCCGGTGATCCAGACCGGGTCGAACTTATTTCGAACGAATGGGACCACGCAACCGAACTGGCGGCTCATCGCGAATACCGTACCGTCGCCGGTGAGTACGATGGCGAACCGATCGGTGTCACTTCGACCGGAATCGGATCACCTTCCGCAGCCATCGCGGTCGAAGAGTTAGCCAGAATTGGCGTCGAATCGTTCATTCGAGTCGGTTCGTGTGGGGCGATACAGGAGCATATCGATATCGGCGACCTCGTGATTACGACGGGCGCAGTCAGACAGGAGGGAACGAGCGACGAGTACATCCGAGAAGAGTATCCAGCCCTCGCACACGATGAAGTAACGACCGCACTCGTAACCGCCGCTGAACGACTCGGTTATACATACCATCTCGGGGTCACGTGCTCGACGGATTCGTTCTACGCGGGGCAGTCACGTCCGGGATTCGGTGGATATCAAACGATTGCTGCGAGCGAGCGGATTGAAGAACTCCGTCGCGCAGGCGTCGTTAACTTCGAGATGGAAGCGAGCGTGATTTTGACCCTCGCAACGCTCTATGGACTTCGTGCTGGTGCTGTCTGTACGGTATACGCCAATCGAGTAACTGGCGAGTTTCGAACGAGTGGAGAAAAGAAAGCGGCGAAAACAGCATCGCTTGCGGCGGCGTTGCTCACACGGATGGATCGAGTGAAAGCCGAGGCCGGCGTCGATCACTGGCACGCTGGATTATCGCTTCCCGACCAAAAAAGCTAACGAGCTACTATAATCGAAAACCGTTGCACTGCAAACTAACAAACGTGGATATGATCGGGATCTCTATGTTACATATCGGGGAACGCTTTCGCTGCGTCCGCGAACCCGGTGACTTTATTGATCCACCGCGCTGCAACGGCTTTTTTCAACGCTTTGGCCGTTGGACCACCGAATGTGTCGATCGGGAGTCCCTTGACGTTGTGGGCGACGGCTTTGTTTCCGACAGAGATGAGCGTACCTTTATCATCGAATTCCCACTCTTTTAGCGGCTGGTTCCGAATGCGTCGTGCGATGTTCTCGCCAGCGACTTCTGCCGCCTGCCACGCTGCTTGGGCCGTTGGCGGCGCGGGATGTTCCTGACCGGGCTGATCGATGAGTGCCGCATCACCGATCGCAAAGATTCGTTCGTCGGAGGTCTGAAAGTTTGATGCGGCTTCGATTCGGTTGCTCCGTTCGTCTTTATCGATATTGACGGTTCGTGCAGCGTCCTGCCCGGTGATGCCGCCCGTCCAAAGGAGCACGTCGTAGTTCAGTTCCTTTTCTTCGCCGACGTACACCGTATCCTCATCGACTCCCCCGATGAACTCGCCGGTGTGAATTTCGATCTCTTTCCCTTCGAGTAATTTACGCAGTTTCGCTTGAACGACCGGGTCATTGTTGGGAAAGACGTTATCTAGTCCTTCGACGAGATGGATCTCGAGGGGAGCTCGGTG
>SKKJ01000313.1 GCA_007121575.1 Natronomonas sp. | reverse complement strand
TGGCGCGGTGCGGGCTGTTCGATGTGTCTCGGAATGAACGATGACCAACTCGTCGGTGATGAGGTGTCCGCCTCCTCATCGAACCGCAACTTCGTCGGACGGCAGGGTTCGAAAGACGGTCGGACGATCCTGATGAGTCCACAGATGGTCGCAGCGGCGGCGATAACCGGAGCGGTCACGGACGTCCGTGAACTGCCGAAAGCCGAGGTGAAAGCATGAGCGATCTCAACGACGTTCCGAGCGTCAAACGCGTCGAGGGAAGCGGAATCCCCATCGAAGGAAACGATATCGATACTGACCAGATCATCCCGGCGAGGTTCTTGAAGGTCATCACGTTCGATGGACTCGGCGAGTTCGCGTTCTTCGATCAGCGATTCGACGACGACGACAACGAGAAAGAACACCCGTTCAACGAAGAGCGATACCAAGACGCGAACGTCTTGGTCGTTAACTCGAACTTCGGCTGCGGATCCTCGCGAGAACACGCACCACAGGCGCTCAAACGGTGGGGTATCGATGCGATCATCGGCGAATCGTTCGCAGAGATCTTCGCCGGGAACTGTCTCGCGCTCGGCATCCCGACGGTGACGGTCGACAGCGAGACGGCCGAAGCGATACAGGCGTGGATCGATGCGAACCCCAACGGGACCATCGAAATCGACGTCGAAGCCGAGACGGTCACTTACGGTGAAAAGACGGTCGAAGTCGAAGTCGACGAATCGCAACGAAAAGCGCTCGTCGATGGGATCTGGGATACGACCGCGTTGATGAAATCGAATACGGACGCGATCGCCAAAACGGCCGAATCACTGCCGTATATCAACCACCAATCGGCATCGTCCGGACAATCCGACGACTGACGATTGACAACACGCTCCGCAGGCAACGATTTTTACAACAGAGAACGGCGAGAGCGAGAGAGCGCCTGAACCGCGCTAGTCGTTCGTTTCAGCCGCAGCAGAGCGGACCTCGTCCCATCGGCCGTTCGTTTCGAGATGATTCTGTAGCGCCCGTGCATACGCTGAGACGAGTGTTTCGGCGTCCGCGATTTTTTCGTCCATATCACTGCTGTTTGCCCCACCCGTCAACCCGAGTGCGGAACGGATCGATCCGAGGATACTACTTCCGGAATCGGATTTTTGTGGTGGACTCATCGGATCCATCTCGGCAACGTTCTCGATCTCGGGCATCATCGCGGGAAGTTGTGACGTGTCCGCGACGATCGTTGCGTTCTCTTCGTCCTCCGGATCTTCGATTTCGAACGTCGTCGCCGTCATTATTAACCCCCACTCTTGGCGGGAAAATCGAGAGTTATCCACCCGAGAAGAGAACTCGTTATCGACCGCCATCCGATCACCGATGATCATATCCGACCACTTGCTCATAGCGTACCGTATGGGCCTGGGGCGTTTATAAGATACCGACCGTGGCCGAAGCGGTCAGAAACGTATCGTATGTCATGGATGCGCGCAGCCGTGTTTAAAAGGCGTTCGGGGTGATTTCGACATCAGCGTAGAGCGATTCTCTCATCGCCGCGTGTACGTGACAGATCTTTTTGCCGAGTTCGATGACATCGTCGATCTCATCGGAATCGAGATCGGCTTCGACGTGGAGATTGAACCGGATCGCGGCGAGATCCTCGCTTTCGTCGAGGTCGGCTTCGGCCTCGGCTTCGATCTTTCCGAGATCGATATCGAGCTGTCTGTTCGCCCCCGCACGGCAGGCGAAGGAGTAACACGACGCGTAATCGGCGACCAACACCTCGTTCGGCGTCGGACCGTCCGATCCGGTCGCGTCGATACTCAACTCGAAATCGCCCGCACGGCTTAACGCGTGATATTTCGCTTCGTTAACCGTCGTGGTTTCGATATCTGCCATAGCAGTTCGAGGAACTCGACGCAACCATAAAAAGATACGCGGAGTGGGTCGTGGCTGTCGACTACCTGTTCGAGGGCCGCTCGTTCGGAGGCTCGTTCAGGGAGACTACGTTCCCGCGCTCACTCGAGCGTGAAGGACTCATCGCCTTCGAGGATGACCGCCTCCGCCCCGGCACCGGTGGCTTTGAGTTCTCGCTCGAACGTCTCGGTATCGATCTCGATCGGCGGGAACGTATCGTAATGCATCGGTGCCGCGTAATCCGCGCCGACCCAATCGGCCGCGATGGCCGCCTGCACCGGCCCCATCGTGAAATGATCGCCGGCCGGAAGCGCGGCGAAGTCCGGCTCTAGGAACGGCCCGATGACTTCGCGCATCTCCACCATCAGGCTCGTATCGCCCGCGTGATAGAACGTCGTGCTATCCGTGTCGGATTCCTGTGTCGGCTTTTTATCGGAGATCACGAATCCCGCGGGCATTCCCGCCGAGTTTTCGTAATTCGATTCGATACCGTTGGTGTGATCAGCGCGGACCATCGTCACCCACGCGTCGCCACACTCGACGGTCCCACCGAGGTTCATTCCCATCCCGGCGATGGCGTTCTCGAGACCGAAATGCTCCTCGGCGTACCCGCATAGCTCCGGCGTCGCGACGAGCGTCGCATCGGGGAACGCGTCGGCGTCGGCGACGTGATCGAAGTGACCATGCGTCAATAAGACGTAATCCGGATCGTCGATATCCGCAGGCTCGAGATCGGTCTTCGGGTTATCGAAGAACGGATCGATAAGCAGATCGGTACCATCGACTGTAACGTGCCACGTCGCGTGGCCATGCCAAGTGAGTTCCATACACACTACGGTTCTCCATACATCATCTTAAGAATGGGTGTCCATTCTCGTGAACCGGGGCGGTTAGGTTCGAACACACGTACACAGAGATATGGAGATTCGACGGTTCGATGGTGACGACGAACGGCGGTTTCGCGATGCTATGGCGATACGCCGTGCAGTATTTATCGAAGAGCAAGGCGTTCCCGAGGATCGAGAGATCGATGGGAAAGACAGCGAGTCGAGACACGTTGTCGCGTATGAAAGTGACGAGCCGATCGGCACAGGGCGGCTCAGAGCGTACACCAATGTGCGAAAATCGGATACCGCCAAAGTCGAACGAGTCGCCGTGTCAGCCGACCGACGCGGAGACGGGGTCGGTCGGGAACTGATGCGGGCACTCGAAGGGATCGCCGTATCAGAGGGATACGAAACGATCGTTCTGTACGCACAGCGGCAGGTCATCCCGTTTTATCGAGCGCTGGGCTATGAACCGTACGATGACGAATTCGAAGATGCTGGGATTCCGCATCGGAAGATGCGAAAAGCGCTCGCGTAATCACGAGCGGTCGGTTACCCTGTGGCCACTTATAAGATCGGTACAGGCGAACCGAGCAGACCCGCAACGAGAAGGAGCCCGACTGCGAGCGCCGCGCCAGCAAGATAAAAGGGCCTGCACTCGCGGGCCGGTTCGCGAATCTTCTCGTTTCCGACGCCGCGCATCGCTTTCGCGCTCCCGATCTCGATGACGGCCGTCAGCGCGAACCACAGCGCCAACATCGTCAACACGAGATACCCGCTCGTCGTTCCGGTCAGGGTGTCGACGGTGTACATCGTCCCCGCGAGATGTCCCCCAGTTATAAACAATAGCAACGCGCTGATTCGGGTGATCCACCGGAGTTTCGAGACGCTAGTTCCGAACGCGTCCGGCGTGAGCGTCCCGTTCATCGCGAGCGGTAACACGGCGATAACGACGAACAACACTGAACCGGCCCACAGCGCCGAAAAGGCGGTGTGAACTGTATACATCGCGACATCTACGACCATACCGGTTCCGCGTCCGGAAGCGACTTATAAGCACCCACATCGCCGGAAACGGTTCCTTATATACGCGCCGACACACCGATCGGTATGAATCTCCGATCGGCGTTCGAACCGAACGGAACCGTCGCGGTCGTCGGCGCAGGCGGAAAGAAATCGACACTGTACGCGCTGGCCGATGAACTGCAACGGTGTGTACTCACCGCGACGGTCCGAATTCCGCCGTTCGAAGCACACGTCGAACGAGTTTCGGTGACGGACGATCCAGTGAGCGTCGCTTCGAGCAACGACGTGTGGCCGCTCGGCGTCGTTGCGGGACGAGACGGTGACCGCGAGAGATATCTCGGTTACGACCCGGAGACGATCGA
>SKKJ01000219.1 GCA_007121575.1 Natronomonas sp. | reverse complement strand
CAAACTGTTGAGAAGACGATTCGTATTTAAATTCCGTATCGGTGCTCTCGAAGGAGTAAAGTGGCGCACCACCGGGTGTGTATACCGAGTACTATCGTGGTGAGAGAACAGCCACCGAAATAAATACATTCTAAAGAAACATTTATTACAAATACCCCGACAAACCGAATGGTTGCGTGTTACTGGCTAACGTGCAATACTGTGTGAAACGCCAGTATTCAGCGGAATCTACACCAGATTGGTCGAAAGGTTTAAGTAGTTTTCGGACTAACATTGTATCAAGAGTAACTCGCCTCCGGATTCTTTGGTATTTCCACCCCCGGAGCCGGGAGTAACTCACTACATCCCACCATGAGTGATACTGAAATCAGAACGTATGCTGAACGGAGTCGAACCGAGACGGCAGAGCAAACCGAGCAAGAAGAGAGTACGGAAGGAATCTCGACGTGTCCAGAGTGTAACGCCCGCCTAGAAGCCGACACTGAACACGGCGAGACCGTCTGTACCGAGTGTGGTCTCGTCGTCGAGGACGACGCGATCGATCGCGGTCCCGAGTGGCGCGCCTTCGATAGCGCCGAGAAAGACCAAAAATCCCGCGTCGGCGCACCCACGACCAACATGATGCACGACAAGGGGCTGTCGACCAATATCGGCTGGCAGGACAAAGACGCCTACGGTAACCAGCTGTCGAACCGCCAGCGCCGGAAGATGCAGCGACTCAGAACGTGGAACGAACGGTTCCGCACCCGCGACTCCAAAGAGCGCAACCTCAAGCAGGCGCTCGGCGAAATCGAGCGAATGTCTTCAGCGCTCGGGCTACCCGAGAACGTTCGCGAAACCGCCAGCGTGATCTACCGACGCGCACTCAGCGAGAACCTCCTCCCCGGGCGGTCCATCGAGGGTGTCGCGACCGCGGCACTGTACGCGGCGGCGCGGCAGGCCGGCGTTCCACGTAGCCTCGACGAAGTCGAGCGCGTCTCCCGCGTCGACAAGATGGAACTGACGCGTACCTACCGCTACATCATCCGAGAGCTGAATCTCGAGGTCAAACCAGCCGATCCCGAAAGCTACGTCCCGCGGTTCATCAGCGATCTCGAACTCTCGGATGAAACCGAGCGACGAGCACGCGAACTCATCGAATCGGCCCGAAACGCCGGAGTCCTCTCCGGGAAATCGCCGGTTGGACTCGCAGCGGCATCGGTCTATGCGGCCGCGCTGCTCTGCAACGAGAAGGTGACGCAAAACGATGTCAGCGAAGTCGCCGACATCTCGGAAGTTACGATCCGGAACCGGTACAAAGAGCTGCTCGAAGCCAGCGAAGTCGTCACGGCGTAATCAACGTCGCACGTGACGTGTCACGCTGGCGTTTCGAAGCGGAGCCGGTGAGTGCGCTCCGACAGTATCGACCCGTAATGATACAACCAACGACACCGATTTTGTTACATTTCCATACCATGACAAAGGTTTTCATACTCTGCAGTTGATAGACCAGTATGGAGACGTACGCTCGATTACTGTGTCCCGAATGTGGAAAAGCGTGGCAGAAATCGCCAAGCGACCTTCCCGATCCCAGTCGGACGTTTCATTGCCCTAATTGCCACGCGAGTCGTCGGCTCTCGGAGTTCGCCCGAACCGAACACGACCTCCAGAACCTCCAGACGTTCTAACGAAACGATCGATCGAACGCAGACCACGATGCGTCCCAACCCCGTTTCTGACGACGAAACCGAACCGCTAGAACGCATGATATAACAGCACGTAGATCACGATACCCATCGAAAACGAGATTATCCACAAGAGCGCCGCGATACGCCCAGCGACGCGGTGATTCGAGTCATAGATCTCGGAGATCGAACGTGTTGCGGCGGATAACAAGGCGTAAAATACGAACGGAACACAAAACACCGCGAGTCCAATATGGACGGTGAGAATCGGGAGATAGACGAACAGCCGGATCGATTCGGGGCCGGGGAACGTGCTCGGGCCGAGTACGGCGACCCGATAGAGATACAAAATTAAAAAGACAGCAAACAGTCCAAAGCTAGCGAGCATGAATGCCTTGTGTCGTTCGACCTGCCTCCTCCTGATCGATCGAACACCGGCAACGATCGTCGCGATCGCCACGAGACTGATTGCAGCATTAAGATGTGGTATCACATTCAGTATCCCCCTCCACTGTGGGAGCATCTCCGAAGGAAGTACCTGCAGTGCTGCACCAAATACCAACGCGAGTGAAACGATAGACAGCACGGCAGTCAGCGCCGGGACGTGGTCTTTTGCCCACGTGTTCTGATCCATATCTCACGTTCCGCGAGCCGAATAAAAGGTATTGTCGGATGAAGCATTCTTGACGCAGTAGCGCAGTTGGCAATCGTGGCCGTGTCGAACGGCGTCGCAACTATCGTCCGTTGTTCTTTGAGAAGTTTGCGTGGGTGCTGTCTTCGAGCACCCGCACTGGCGTGTTGCGGCAGTGAGCCGCTGACAGTGCGTGGGACCGGATTTGAACCGGCGGACCTCTACAGGACAGCGCCCTCAACGCTGCGCCGTTGGCCTGGCTTGGCTACCCACGCACGCTTTTCGTTTGCCCGCATACTGCCGTAACCCGGGGGACAATAAAAGGGCTTTCCTTTGCCCCCGATCACCGCCCATCCGGTGGGTACTGTACTCGTTTATCCAGCGATCGAAAAGAACGCGGGGTTCAAGTGTATTCCGAGACTCAAAATACGTATGGCTAAATACTCTACCGGCGGTATTGGGGGTGATTCCAGCGGCGCCTGTGAGCTCTGCGGTGCTGAAGGGCGATCGCTCGAGACGACGACGGTAGCCGGCGCGACGTTGAACGTCTGCGGCGAGTGTCGAAAACACGGTGACCAAACCGAATCACGACCCGACGAGCGCGAAAAAGAACGCGAGCGCCGACGAAAAGTCGCACAAAACGTCGCAAAGCTCAGCGATGCCCAGGCGGCCGAAACCAGTTGGGAGGAGGGCACAGACTACGAAGACGATCCGCTCCCCTATTTACTGAAGGGATATGGCTCGATCCTCGAATCGGCGAGGCAAGAAGCCGGATTACAGACCGACGAACTCGCCGCGGATCTGGACGTGAGCGAGGACGATATCCTCGCCGTCGAACAGGTACGCGCAGCGCGTGCAGGCATCGGTGGATCGCTCATCGAAGCGCTCGAAGAACGGCTCGATATCGACCTCGCCGAACGGTGATGTACCGAAAGAGCCGTGACCAACCCGCTTTTGTTGTCGACGTGTGAGTACCGACTCATGGCACAGTCTAACGCACTAACTGACCCTGAAACGCTCGTCTTTGAAGCGACCGTCGAGCGGGGTGGCGATGAAATCGTGCTTTCAGAGACGTTCTTTTATCCCGAAGGCGGTGGACAACCGGCCGATCGCGGAACGCTTGCCGGCCGGGAAGTACTCGATGTTCAAAAGCAGGACAACGGAGTGGTCCACACGATCGACGGTGAACTCGAGGAGGGAGTGACAGTAACTGGTGAGATCGATCCGACCTTCAGACGGTACTGTATGCGCGCACATACCGCGAGTCACGCGCTCTATGGGGCCGGACGACAGCTGTTCGATGAACTCGGCTATGGCGGCTTCAATATCGGCCCCGAGAAGGTTCGTGTCGATTTTCGAACGCCCACGGTGATCGACGATGGAGCGCTCGTCGAACTCGAGCGGCTGGTGAACCGATGCGTTTGGGATTCACGAAGCGTCACGTGGAGAGAGCTCCACCGTGACGACGCGCTCGCACGCGACGACATCGCATTCAATACGAAAACGGAGGAAGGGATCACCGCGGAGACGGTCCGAGTCGTCGAAATCAACGGATGGGACGCCGCAGCCTGTGGTGGAACCCACGTCCCAAACACCCGAGAAATCGGCCCAGTGACGGTACTCGATCGATCTAATCCCGGGGAAGGTCTCACGCGTATCGAGTTTGCCGTCGGGCCGCCATCCACTGAACGGCGAGCGATTGAGAAACGAGTCGCACTCGAGACAGCGGACATCGCGGATACGAATATCGGATCGCTCCCGGAGACGGTCGAAAGACTCCAAACCGAACGGAACGCACTGCTAGCCGAGCGTGAGGAGCTTCGAT
>SKKJ01000238.1 GCA_007121575.1 Natronomonas sp. | reverse complement strand
ATGTACCTGTAAATCATCGACGAGGTCGTCGTAAATCTCTTTGATGCGTCGCTCGCCGTCCTTTGACTTGTAAATCGACCGTGTACCCATGCTATCGTCACCGGGTTGACGCATTATAAACCAACTATCCTACTGTCGCTTTAGAGAACCCCCGAGTATCTCGTGTATCATCCAGATGTCGATTCGTCCAACGATTTCAGGAAGCGGGACAGAATTTCGTTGAACGCCGTCGGATTATCGTGGTTCGCAAGATGGCCCGCCTCTGGCACCGTTGCGTACTCGCTGTCGGGGAGTCGTTCGTTCCACTCCTTCGCTTTCTTCCGAATCGGGAAGTACTCGTGTTCACCGACCACGACTAGTTGTGGAACGTCGGTCAACTCAGGGATTCCGTCCCCGATGTCTTCGATGAGTCCGCGTTCGAGAGAGACCATATTTTCCTTCCCGGTACGTGCACTTACCCGCCTCACGTACTCTCTGGCATCGGAAGTTCGAGCGACCAACCGACCGAACACGTCGTACAGCAGTTGTTCGGGTATGGCCTTCAGCACCATCGGGTGCAACCGCATCAGTTTGATCGTACGTTCGGAGAACCCCTCATGCAGTGGAAAGCCTCCGACGTGAACCAGGGCTCGTACGCGGTTGGGGTGATGGTACGCAACGTACTGGTTCAACAGGCTCCCCATCGATTGGCCGACCAGAACAGCTTGATCGATTCCTTCTTCGTCCAGTACGTCGAGTAATTCCCGTGCCGCGACCTCGAATCGCACTGGATCACTCACTTGGGCGGAGTCGCCACACCCGGGGAGATCCCACGAGAGCACCCGATACGACTCCGACAGCGTAGCGACCTGTTCTCGCCACGTCTCACGGTCGAGGGCGAATCCGTGGGTGAACACCACCGCGGTCGCGTCTTCGGGCCCGCCCACCTCGTAGTAGATCTTCCCGAACCTGCGTTCGATCGCTGAATCGCGTCCCGATTTCGAACGCAGCCGTCGAAGAACGAGCGCCAGTGCCCCGATCCCGATTACGGGACCGGCGAAACCGCCCCACTGCATGGATAGCTCTCGTTTGCCTTCGGGATACGACGGTGTCTCTGGATCGTAGTACGGAGCCAGCTGGTCGATGGCTTCCGTTTCCACGGCGGTCTCGTCTAGTATCGAACGCAACCCGTCGAACAGATAACGCATTTCGTCTCGGCCATCTCGGGCGTGCCCTTCGACCGAGATCTTCGCGTACTCCTTTCGCATGAGCCATCCGATGGCCCACACACAGATCGGCTCTGGAATGTATTCGAAGACTCTAACGACCGGTGGACTGGGTGCGTACCCTGTGGTACGTAATCCCCGCAGCGCCTCCTTCGTCGCACGGACTGCAAGTACCTGCAGATCTCTGGTCTCGCCCAGCCGTTTCATACTGGTGTCGGCGGCATACAGCGCGGGGACGAGACCGGACATGAGCAACGCGACGTGGTATTTCAACCAGTTCTCCATGTCCGTCCGGACTTCGACGTCGTATCCTCGCATGTCCTCCAGAACTGCGGCTACCTGTCGGGTTCTGGGTCGAATCGTTCCATCGACCTCACCGATCGGGATGGTCCATCTGTTGTCCTCGTTGATCGGAAGGACGCGCATGACGTTACCCTCTCGTTTCCCACCGGGATACGGGAAACCCAGCATCACGCGCTCTTTACCGAGCGCTTGAACCATTTCGTCAGGCCCCCTGACGTTGTTCCCCATGAAGAGGAACGTCGGGACGTGCTCGTTTACCGCCAGCGTGTCGAGGATATGTACCGCTTGGTGCTCTCCCATGACGATCAGGACGAGATCGTAATCATCGTCGGGTTCGAACGATTCTACCACGGGAACGTGAGCGACTTCCTCCTCATCGTTCCCTTCTTCCTGGATGACTACCCCGTGTTCTTTCAGGTCAGCTAATCGCTGTTCCCTGGCGAGTATATGAACGTCGTGGCCCGCTTCGTGGAGTCGCGCTGCTTTCAGACTGCCCAATGGACCTGCGCCGAAAACGAGAACTTTCATACCTATAGTAGGTCGTCGAGTCTGATATAGGGTTCAGCCAGCCTTCATCGTTTGAGACGAACGAAGTGTGTCAGATCGGCCCCATCAATTTGGTTTCGACTCGTGGGCTGAACGATAATTCCGCGGTGTTGAACGCTGGGGTACCATTCACCGTCTTTCGGAGTCTGTTTTTCGATTGTTGACTTGACTTCGATGGGCTCCAGGTGCGTAATTTCTGATCGCGGCCTTTATCGTATGAAGTTTGTTTTCGAGAATGGAGAATCATATCTCGGTTTTACCTGTACTGACCGCTACACGGTACCATGAACGCAATTGCGAAGTGGATCCGGACCCACCGGCTCGGTGCATTCTTTCTGTTGGCGTTTACGATTTCGTGGACGCTAAACGGGCTGGTCATCGTTCTCGGGGTGGAGTTGTCGTGGATACGCTGGATCCTGAGTGGGTTCTTGAGTGCTGCTGGTCCAGCCATAGCCGCCGTTATCGTCGTCTACGTGGGTGACAATGACCTGCGCGAGTGGGCCCGCGGAATCATCGATTGGCGCGTCCATCCAAAGTGGTACGCAGCGGCGATCGGGATACCGGCAGCCATCGGTCTGGGCTCAGCCCTGCTGGCCGACCTGTTGGGCGGTCCGATCGACTTCGAGACGTTCTCGCCGGCGTTCACGACCCTGGTGATCGGCGTCATTCTCGGGACGTTCATCGGTGGCGGACAGGAAGAGATCGGCTGGCGCGGGTTCGCCCAACCCGAACTCCAGCGACGCTACAGCGGGCTCACGACGGCGCTCATCATCGGCGTCGCTTGGGGCGTGTGGCACCTGCCGCTGTTTTTCGATCCGTTCGCGCCACACGCTCAGTGGCCGCTCGTTACACAAGCTGCCTGGTTCGTCGGGCTACTCGGCTTCTCGATCTTACTCTCCTGGATCTACAATGGAACCGGCGGCAGCATCCTGCTGGCGATGGTCGCTCATGGGAGCATCAACGCACTCCCTGGAGCGCTCGTCCCGCTTGACGTGGATCTCGTCGTTGTTGACTCCGTCGTAGACTGGAGCGCACTCGTCACCGTCAACGTCTCCAGCGCGGCGCTCACCTGGACATTCGCTCTGGTCGTGGTCGGGGCCGTCGGAACAGGGCTGCTCGCACGCAGAACGGCTCTCTCCGATGACGGCGTAGCGGCGTCAGCTGAAGCATCCTGAAACCGAAACGATGAGATCAATTCGAGGACTTTGCGGTAGGGGACGCAGTCAAACGATCCGAACCGATGCCATACCCACCTGTTCCGGTGGTTGTGGGGTTCGATCCCGGAAACTGTTCTGTAAAGGGGTGACGGAGGTGAGACCAGTTCAGAGTCACCCCGGAAGCCTAACCGGCTCGAACTTCTGTAATCCGAAGTACGTCACTACGACCGCTCCCAGGCCGATCAAGAGGAGCCCACCCACGATCAGATCGCCGAGGATCGGGACCAGTCCGATCACCTGCAGGAACACCATCACGGCGACGACGCCCAGTGCACTCGTTAATCCGACGCGTTCCGTATCCAGGTGTTTGCCTACGTACTGTCCAACGAGATACCCGAGCGCGATGACTCCGTAGGCGATCGTCAGCATGCCAACCATGAGCCCCAGAATACTCACCGGAAGGAGGACGAGGGTGAACGCCATGAACACGAACACCGCGATGAACGTCACGGCGAGGAGTGCTCCGACGGTGAGGCTGACTACAGGGTGATCGCGGGCAGCCGCGCCGACGGTGTCGAGTACATATTTACGGGTTCGTGAGAGCCACGCTCCCACGAAGGCCAACATCAGCGTCGTCAAGACAAGTGGGGTGTACGCGGCGAACGGATCAGGTTCGGTTGGGGCGAACTCGACGGTGGTCCGATCGGCGATGACCGCACCCTCGACCACCGTCTCACTGCCGCCGATGTGATGGAGTGTGCCGTCGATCGTTCCGCCGTCTTCGACAACTAGTGATCCCGACAACTGGGTCACATCTCCTTCGACACTTCCCTGAACCTGTAACTCGCCGCCGATAACGTACACCGGACCGGATATCGTTTCATCAGCGGGAACCGTGACCGTCGCGTCGCCGACGATCAACGCACCGCGATGCTCGGT
>SKKJ01000002.1 GCA_007121575.1 Natronomonas sp. | reverse complement strand
GACCATCGGGATCATCACCGCGACGACCGGCGTGTTGTTGATGAACCCTGCTGTCCCTCCGGACAGCCCGAGAACTGCAAGCAGTTGTTTATACGGGCTGGTTCCGTACCGTTCGGCGATCTCGGTTCCGATGATGTTGATCAGTCCGGATCGTCGGATACCTTCGCTGAGAACGAACATCGCGAGCACGGTGATCGTCGCAGTACTGGAAAACCCACCGATTCCCGTCGCCGGATCAACGCCGGTCCACGGTCCCAACGCGACAAGCGTAACGAGAACGCCAACCGCGGTTATATCGATCGGCAGTGGCTCCGTGATGAATAATACAAGCGCGATTGCGATGATAGCGAATATAAGGATGATCTCCGTCGTCAGTGGCGGAATTTCACTGACGAGCTGGGTGATCGCAACCGAGTTCATTCGTGATATAGCGCTTGGGGAGAACATAAAAATCCCTTCATGCGGAACAGAGGTGGGGCGAGCTCCCGTTAGGATTCTAGCCAAGGGAGAAACGTTTCATTGATAAATTCGACGTATCCAACGATCCCGAGCACGAGCGAAACGAAAAGGACGATGAGGACCGGCCCTCGAGCGATCCAGATCCAGTACGTACCGAGTGAACCTATCGAACCAACGCCTAAACTGAGTTCTTCGATAGCCTCATCGGACCATCGCCACGCGACGTAGGCAGTAACCAACAGCCCGCCGAGGAGTAACAAGACACCGTCGGCGAACCCATCGTACAGTTCGAGTAAGACGATATCGTACGCCGGCGCGAGTCCAAAGACGAACAGTCCGGCACAGACCAGTACGGTCGCCCGGAACCGTTCCATGCCGTGTTCATCGATCGCATACGCAACGACGACCTCAGTGAGGCTGATCGCGCTCGACAGGGCGGCGATCAAGACGGTACCGAAAAAGATCGCACCGATAATCCCACCCGCAGAGAGTTCGCCGAACGCTGCCGCGAGCGTGATGAAGATCGCGCCGACGCCGGGGTCACCAGGATCGAGTCCCGCGGTAAAGAGAATCGGGAACACGATCAATCCGACAACGAACGCGATCGCGGTATCGAATCCGATAATCACGACGCCGTCCTCTGCGAGATTTCGATCTTCACCGAGGTAGGACGCGTACGTGATCATGATCCCGAAACCCAACGATAGCGTGAAGAACGCCTGTCCGGCTGCAGCTGGAAGGATACTCGTCCAATCGGCTGCGATCGCCGCGAAATCCGGGGCGAGATAGTAGCTATAGGCCGCGCTCGCTCCATCGAGCGTCGTTGCCCAAACCGCAAGCCCGAGGACGATCGCGATGATCGCGGGAACCATCACTTTGACTGCGACTTCGATTCCGCGACGGATTCCTAGACCGACGATGACGACGATGACAAGCAAAAAGAGCGCGTGAAACAGCATCGCCTCGAACCCC
Source organism: Natronomonas sp. (assembly GCA_007121575.1). Lineage (GTDB taxonomy): Archaea > Halobacteriota > Halobacteria > Halobacteriales > Haloarculaceae > Natronomonas. The sequence continues at coordinate 2,736 of SKKJ01000002.1, read as the reverse complement.
TGTGCGATCCCGACGAATTGCTCTCCGGCGGCCGCTGGATCGTCAGCATACCCGTCTTGGATTCCGAGTATCGTATACCGGATGGTCCACCCAGCGATAACACTGTAGTACGACATGATAACGAACGTCGTGACGACGAAAATCCATCCGACGTATTTCCACGCGCCCTGTCCGATATCTCGTAACGCACCGACCGGGTTTCTCCTCGTTCGTCGGCCGACGACGAATTCGATGAGGATCGCCGGAAGGCCGATCAGTGCGACGAAAAGTAAATAAACGAAGAGAAACCCCGCACCGCCCGCTTCTCCGGTCACGAACGGGAATCTCCAGATGTTTCCGAGGCCAACGGCACTCCCGACTGCAGCGAGTACGAACCCGATTCGAGTCGACCATAGCTCACGACCGTCTTCGGAAGCAGACATATATGTTCGATAGAGACAAACCGGCATAAAACTGTATTAGTATGCCCACCAAGAGAGAACGACACGAGCGAGATAATCGAAAGTGTACAATAGATCATGATGGTATGAAAACCATGATAGATGATAGAACAAATCAAAAACCAATCGAGAAAAGACGATGAGAAATCAAGACAACGTTTCAGAAACGAGGCCGAAGGAGCTGTGATCGCTCGATGAAGGTTTCGATTTTCGACAGCGACATCGAGATCGACGAATCGATAATCGCTGAGTCTAGATCCGAGATCCGTAACCAGATCCGAGAATACGAACGTGGTGATCGCCGATCGTTCGATCTGGACGTTGATCTTCCGAAGGGGATAACCGGCGACGTGATGAGTGCGATGATGGAAATTCCGTATGGAGAGACACGAACGTACGGTTCGATCGCGTCAACGCTTGGGACGGCCCCGATCGCCGTTGGACAGGCGTGTGGGAAAAACCCGGTACCCATACTCGTCCCCTGTCACCGTGTCGTTGGAAGCGACGGTGGGTTGCGGGGATACTCCGCCGCGAACGGCGTCGCGACGAAGCGTCAGTTACTCAATTTCGAAGCGTGCGAACGAGGGGAAGGATCGGTACAACAACGATTACCGACAGAGTGAATCGAACGCCGTTTACGTATCTATTCGCGTTCAGCGTCGCAAAGGAAGTTCAAATCACGCCGAACACCTCTCGAGATGTTTCCGTACGGAATAGCGACGATGGGCTCGAGGGTACTGTCGTCGTTGATTTGGGAAGATGGAATACTCTTATATGTGTGATAGACCGTGTCTCATAATATGGCTGAAGAGACGGTTCACGAATCCGAAGAAAAGCGAAGCAGGCAGGGTATCTCAACGTTCTTTCGGCGGATCGCCAGACGATTGAATCGCGGGGAGAAAGTCCCGATAAACGACGAGCAAACCGTTGCGTTCGAGCCGCCGGCCGAAGCGGATCTGGAAGTCGAAATGACGCGCGAAGACGGAACGGTCCGTCTCGAAATCGAGATGGACTGGCCCGAAGAGGACGGCGAGATCGATACGGCCGCTGCTGAAAGCAAAGCGACGTTTGAGCTATATGAAGATCGTGCTGAACAGTATCGCTGGCGGCTCCGACACGACAACGGGAACATCATCGCCGACAGCGGCGAGGGATACGCCTCCAAACAGAAGGCAGAACAGGGCTTACAAAGCGTCAAAACGAACGTCGCAGATGCGGATATCGTTGACCAGACGAAAGACGAGCCGAGCGCTGGTGAGCAGCGTACGAGCAAAGCGACGTTCGAACTGTTAAAAGATGCAGAAGGACAGCATCGCTGGCGGCTCCGACACGACAACGGGAACATCATCGCCGACAGCGGCGAAGGCTATGCCTCCAAACAGAAGGCAAAGCAAGGCCTCCAAAGCGTCAAAACGAACGCTCCGGGAGCGGCGGTCGAAGAAGTGTAAGTAGCCCCCAAATTACAACCGTACGGATAAGCAATCGATACCAATTTTCAGAACTATGAACGTTCTCGTCCCCATCGACGGATCGGAACCATCGCTGGCCGCACTCGAATACGCCTGTTTCAACCATCCGGATGCGGTGATTACCGCACTGTATGTCAGCAACGTATCAACCGGGCAAAACCGGTTTATCGCAGGTGGGAGCTTCAAAGAATGGAAACAAACGGAGGAGCGAAACGCGGAAAAGTTGCTCGGGATCGCCCGTGAGAAAGCAGATTCGTTCGACGTAGACATCGAAGTGGTCCACGAATTCGGAGATCCCATTCGGTACATCGTGGAATATGCAGAAGAACACGACTTCGATCAGATCGTCATCGGGAATCACGGCCGCGATGGCGTCCCACGATTGGCACTCGGAAGCGTTGCCGAACGAGTAGTTCGACAGGCCCCGATGCCCGTGGTCGTTGTCAAGTCGGACGACTCAAAAAATAACTAGTATCTACACGCCGAGTTCGATCACGAGCAGCGTTGCCAACCCGAAGTAGATCAGCAGTCCGCTCACGTCCTTGATCGTGGTAACGATCGGGTTCGACGCCGCCGCCGGGTCTTGCCCAATCAGGTAAACGAGCCACGGGATGAGGAAGCCGACCAGCGCTGCAACGACAGAAGTCCCGACCATCGCACCGAAGACGACGTACGCAATATCGGCTCGACCGATCCATAAGAACGCGACGATGGCGGCGACAGCTCCAACCATGAGTCCGATAAGCGCACCGACGGCGGTTTCCTTCCCGATCCGACGGACGACGTTACTCCTGTCGATATGGCCGAGTATCACACCACGGATGAAG
>SKKJ01000271.1 GCA_007121575.1 Natronomonas sp. | reverse complement strand
GAAAACGCCGATATTCAATCCGCCGGCTCGGCACGCTCGACGCCACGTCTCCCACCGAGTGTATACAGCCACAACAGCCCGAGCCCGACGCCGTAGGCGAAAATGACCGGGATCCCGAGCAGGAACATCGTAAAGATACCCCGCGGAGAGAAGAACGCCCCGAGCGCGAGCACGACGATCGCGAACTCTCGCCATCGCTCACGAAGCGTGATGTACGGGACGATTCCACCGCGGTGAAACAGTAACATCGTCACCGGAACCATGACGAGCAGGCCGATCCCGACGGTGAGGAAAAACACCATCCAGCCGTAGTTACTGATCCGGTATGCGATGATCATCTCAGCGCGCAACACGTCGGCTGCGAGCCACGATATCACCGTCGGGGCGACGTATAAGAAGCCGAACAGGCTGCCGAGCACCATCGCCGTCAGCAGGCTGCCGCCCCACACGAGGAGAACGCGCCGGTCGCCGCGGGCCACGCCGCGCTCTTTCAGCGCGGGCCACGCATAGTACAGCAACAGCGGTAACACGGCGGCGATCGCGAAGATCACGGACACTTTGATCATGAAGATGAGCGCCTCGACCGGATGCAGCGTGACGATCGATACCTGCTCGGCGGCGAACTGCGACGGCATGCCGCTGACGAACTGTTCGTGAAGTCGGCCGATTCCACCCTGATACAGCACGAAGAACGTCCCTGCCATGACGACGGCGAACAGCCCGAACAGTTTGAACGATTTCGAGGTGAGGCTGTCGAGGACGAATTTGATATCGTAGGCGTATCCGCCGATGTCGTCCTCGTCGATGTCGTCTTCGCTGAACGCATCGAGAACTCCCGCACCCCGCGAGGCGAGCGAATCGCCTTCTTCCGTCTCAGGCGCTGTCGACTCGGACTCACCGCCGGACTCACTGCCAGCGCCCGATGCACCGTCCCCGTCAGCTTCGCCCGCTTCGGCCTTCGCTTGCGCCTCGGCCTCATCGAAACGATCCAGGATCGCCTGTGCACGATCCGGGTCGTTCTCCCCCATCGCATCGCCGGCGAGCGAAACCACCTCCTCTTCGCTCATCTCCGTAAACACTGAGAGCGGGGCCGATTGGATCTCCTCCACATCGAGTTCTCCGACCTCCACTGATCCCGGATCCGAACTGAACCGATCTTCGGGCTCTTCTAAGCTGTCATACACGAAATACCCGAACCCGATGAGGGCGAAAACGACCCCGTAGACCGAACCGACGATCGCGAGATAGACCGTCTCGGAAACGCCGTATCCGACACCGGCCGGTAAAAAGCGATATCGCGAGCCGGCGGCGGCGAGCACGTCGTTAATCGCGACGTATCCGCCGTAGGTATAAAATACGTATATCAGACCGAGGCCGAGCACGTACAGTCCGGCGAGGACGTTCCAGTGTCCTCGCAGGGTTCGTTTGAAATCGATCGACTCGCGGGAACGCTTCGTCGTGATGATGATCTTCGTGATGTACAGAGACACCGCATATAAGGTGACGAGCGGGACCGCCCACATGATCTGGGTAAACGGATCGGGCGGGGAAAACAGCGCACCGAAGACGAAGATACCGACGACGGCGTATTTCCACTTGTCGCGGAACGTCTCGTAGGCGACGATTCCGGTATACGACAGCGTGCTCATCAAAAGCGGGAGCTGTGCGGCGAGTCCGAAGGATAGCGAGAGGAGGAAAATGAACTGCGCCCACATCGAGATCGAGTAGGTTGGTTCAAAGCCCGCGCCGACCGCGTTACCGGCGAGGAACGCGAACATGATCGGAAAGAACAGGTAGTACGCGTAGGCGACCCCGCCGAGAAACAGCAACGCGCTGGTGAGGACGAATGCCGCGCCCTTCCAGCGCGGGAGGTTCTCCGGCCATTGCCCGCGGTTTTTCAACGAGTCGCGGCCGAAGTACGCGAGCGCGGGAAGCATGATGATGACGCCGGCCACGAGCCCGATCTTCGCCTGCAAGAGGATGACTTCGAAAGGCGTGATGGCGACGACGACGATGTCGGGATGGGCGTTTAGATCCCGCTTGAGAATGTCCCATATGTAGAGCCGAAGCAGCGTGAACGTCCCTAAAAAGCCGATTAAAAAGACGATAAAGACTTTCTGTAGATGCTTCTGTGCGGTCCGCAGTATCGCACCGAGATGAGCGCGACCCTCCGAAACCGTTCTGGCGACATCATCGTCTACAGCGCTGGACACGACGAAGGCTAATCCGTTCGCGGTTATCAACCTTTTCCGTTGGCGTGCTGATATCTAACGGGTTATATGATCGATCGTTCGGTTGTTCGACACGCTTTTGTCGGTTCCGACCGGCTCTCGAACGATGCGTGCTGGTTCCGTCTATCGAGGGTGGTCCGTCGCTACGGGATGTTTTCTCGGTATCCTCGTTCTGTTCGGAGTTTCGTACTCTTTCGGCGTATTTCTCACACCGATACAACGCGATCTTGGACTCTCGAGAGCCGGTGTGTCGCTCGTCTTTTCGCTGCAAACCCTTGTTTTGTATACCGTCGCTACCCTCCTCGGAATCGCCGCGGATCGATACGGTGTCCGCCGTATGCTGGCGTTCGGAACGATCGCCTTTTCGCTCGGTATCGTTCTCACAGTCTTCGCACAATCGTTCTCGACACTGTTACTCGCCTACGGGATCGTCACCGCGATCGGTCTCAGTGCGATTTACGTCGTTTCTTACGCGACCGTTCCGCGGTGGTTCGAACGCCGACGCGGGCTCGCATCCGGGCTCGCGACCTCCGGTTTGGGTGTTGGGATGGTCGCGATTCCGTTCGCCGCGGAGGTGTTGATCGATCGTTTCACGTGGCAACACGCGCTGTTGATCATCGCGGCCTGTTCGGCGATCGCGCTCGTCGTCGCGACGCTGTTGATTCGTGATAGTCCCGCGGGAACCGACGCTGATCTCTCGAAGGAGTTCCCGGCCGGAATTCCCGAGGAAACGCCGTTCGATCCGGCGAGATATCGCACGGAACTGTGGGCGCTCGTCACCTCGAAGCGGTTCCTCCTGATTTTCGTCGGTTGGACGGGACTCTTCACGACGATTTACGTCGTCTTTGTCCACATCGTCGCACACGCTACCGAGCTGGGTGTTGGCGAACGAACGGGCGTGCTCGTGCTCGCCGTGATCGGTTTGACGACCGCCATCGCACGGGTTCTCGTTGGCGCGCTCTCTGATCGAGTCGGCCGGTTCCGGACGTTCGTCGTGTGCGCGCTCGTGATGTCCCTGTCGACGCTTTCGCTCGCAGTCATTGACTCCCGTCTCGGACTGTTCGTGTTCGCGGTAGTCTTCGGTATCGTCTACGGCGGTAATGGCGCGCTTTTATCCCCGCTCACTGCCGATCTATTCGGTCGAGCGAACCCGAATGCGGTGTTCGGACTGGTCTCGCTTTCGTTCGCCGTCTCCGGACTGTTCGCACCGTGGGGCGCGGGTGTGATCTACGATCTACAGGGTGCGTACACGCTGGCGTTCGTCCTCTCGGGTGCGCTCGGGATCTTCGGCTCGGGGTTGGTGGTCCTCGCCGGACGGCACCCGGCCACGCCGCGGTGACGAAAGCAAACCAGAGAGAGAAGGCTTACAAACGCCGGGTTCCGAACTGAACCAATGGCAGAGTCCGCTGATGGGGGATACGACGTCGACGAGGGACTCGTCGGCGAAGGCCCCGAAAGCGACCAGGAGATGCCGCTCGCGGACCACATAGAGGAGATGGTCTACCGACTCAGCATCGTGCTCGTCGTGATGGCCATCGTCTCCGGGATCGTCTTCCCCTTCGGCGAGCGGATCATCAATTTCCTGTGGTACTCGGTGCTTCCGGGCGGTGATATCGCTCGCCCGCGAGTGTATCACCCGCTCGGACTCATCCTCTCGCGGCTGAAAGTTGCCACCCTCGCTGGGTTCGTGATCGGCCTCCCCGTCTTCGTCTACCAGACGTATCTATTCATGCGCCCGGGGCTCTATCAACACGAACGTCGCTACTATCTTGCGTCGGTGCCCGCCAGCCTCGTATTGGGTGTCTTCGGCGTTCTCTTCGCGTACTTTCTCATCCTCCCGGCGATATTCACGTACTTTTTAACGTACTCACAGGACGCCGCAGTCATTGCCTTCGGGCTGACCGAAACGTTCGACCTCATCGTGTTGATGATGGGGCTCTTCGCGG
>SKKJ01000125.1 GCA_007121575.1 Natronomonas sp. | reverse complement strand
GTCGGCATTTCGCCCGCCCAAGACGAGGAACCCATCGCTCGTTCGGAACCATCGGAACCGTTCGAACCACTTCTCGTCGTACCGTATCGGTATCGAAGCCATCGAGAGGTAATCGCGCTCGATCTCGGTTTCTTCATCCGTCTCGTCGCCATCATCGGCGTTCCACGCGTCGCGTCGCTTTCGAACGGCTTCGAGGTCTTCACGTGTGTCCTCGATCGCCGCCTGTGCGCCCTCCTTTTTGCTTCGAACGCGCTTTGCTTCGGTATCCAGCCGATTCGCGTTCTTTTCGACGCCGATCGATGGATCGAGTTCGATCTCGCCATCGCCGAGGTCGATCCTGACCGTCCCGGCCGCCTCATCGATCCCGACGACGACTTCAGCCGCCTCGATTCCACGCTCTTTTCCCGCCTCGAACGTCTCTTCTATCTCTGACCACGGAACACCTTTTTCGCGAGCGTTTCGAACCGTCGAGCAGATCTCGTCGACGAGGTCGTAATTCCCATACAGTGACTCGGCTTTCCGTTGTTCGTGTTCGGCTTCTTCCTCGTATTTTTCGATCGCACCTTCTTGCTGTTCGATGATCCGCTCGTATTTCCCGATCTCTGCTTCGAAGTCCGGCCGGTCATCGCTTACGTCGGCTGGTTCGTCTGCATCCGTCTCGAGGCGGTGGAAATACTCGTCTATCGCGCCGTTGAAGCTATCAAACCGCGTCGCGTTGTAACCCTTCGCTTCGTGTTCTTCGATCGGTACCGGCGTTGCGTCTACCACCTCGTCGTCTTCGGTTTCATAGAGGCGAGGATCGGTTTGCCCTTCGAGGATCGGCTCTCGGAGCCGCTCAAGTGCGCCGAAAAGCGCCTTGTACTGTTCGTCCGTCGCCGCGTCGATCTCCGTCGTCTTTTCGACGCCCGCTCTAGTACAGAGTTCTTCCGCGTACAGGCCACCAAAATTGAGTTGTGTCGCAAGCGTTCTGACGAGATCCGTATCCGACGCTTTCATCCGGGCGACGAACGCTTCGAGGTCACAATCGAGCGGGCTGAACCGTTCGTCCGGATAGCCGTACTGCGATCCCGGCGCAACCATTCGAGATGTCAACCGGACGGTGTCGAGACAGTCGATCACCTCCCTGTCTTCGTTCATCACGGCGATATTTCCGTCACCGAACAGTTCTGCGACGATAAGCGTGGTCGCGTCTTCACGTTCGAATCGGAACGTGAGAATACGGTCGAATCCGTACTGTTCGACGCCCGCAAAGTTCGCACCGGCAATCCGGTTTCGTAACATCATCGCGAAGTTCGGCGGTCGTCCTGGCGCGTCAGGGACGTGCTCTGGAACGGCGATATGGGCGCGTTTGGGATCGCCGACTTCGATTATCAGCTCGATTCGTCCTCGATCGAAATCACGCATCTTTAATCGGACGAGATCGTCGCCGTAGAGGTACGCTTTATCGACGACCGCGCCGGTGTACTCTCGCAACTCGCCGACCAAGGCGGCGAGGTCGACGCTCGTCATCGCCCGCTTTCGGTCCATACACGTAGCTCACTCGCCCCGAAGAAATGCCTGACGGGTTGTCGAAAGCGCGTCGCGCCAAATAAGTCGTTGGATCCGTGGTTGCTCAGAAGATACGATGGTCTCTATCGATGGTTACTCGCTGGCGGCTTCGATCGCTGCCGTGATAACGTCGGACCGGGTTTCGTATCCCGGCGTGTGACGAAGCTGATCGACCCGAGTGAGCGTTCCGTCGTCGAACGCGACGGTGATCTCTATGGGTTCGTCGAGCGATGACATACCCCGATCAACAATCAAGAAGGTTAAAACGCTATCGGCCCTTCGATCCGTTCGCGTCGCCACGCCCTTCGATTACTACTGCGTTGTCCTCTTGCCTTGAATTATTATCGACCATTTCGAACGTTGAAACGAGTGGTGAACCACTGGAAACCGTTGTATTCTCACCGTCGAATACGTTACATCATGTGGGTCACTCCGTCTATTCGATGGCGCTTTTCATACGTTGACACCGTATTAGCCCGAACAGCGCATCGGTGCGCTCGGCTGTGCCCGTGGCGATCGCGGCGGGGAAACACCGTGTGCGATCGCCGGGATACCTTTTCGCCAGATGTCTGAGGCTCGTCACAGCGCTCGGCTCGGACTTCTTCTTGGAACGATCGGGATCGCGTTTGCTGTATCGGGACTGACCCTGTGGTTTACGCTTTCTCGCCCCGAAACGACCGAGATCAATCAGATGGTTCTGGGAATCGTCGTTCACGTGCTGTTCGGCTACATCGTCGTCATGTCGGGAATCGTCGTCTATCGGAGTGAACTCTCGGCATCGGAATGTATGCTCGTGGCGAAACGGTGTGGGATCGGCGCGATGTTGATGGGTCTGCTCGCTATCTGGGCGGCGATCCCGGAGCTCCGCACGGGATTAATCACTCTCCAATTTATAAACGAACTCGTTATCGTTAGCTCCGTTGGCGCGGCGGCGGGCGTTCTCATCGGGCTTAACCGAAGCCAAGCGAGACGAAACAGACGGCTGGTCACTGAAAAAGAGGATCGCGAAGAAACGCTCGTGTTTTTGTTACAACTATTGGATCACGATATCCAAAACCATCTGACCGCAATCTCCGGGTATGTCGATATGATCGACCCTTCGTTGATCGATTCGAGAGCCGATCCCGTTGGGGGAATCCGCACTCGGATGGACGATATCGAACAACTTCTGGACACCGCAAACGCTGTCCTCGAGTCGGAAACTGATCAGAACCAGTTTGAGCACATCGAAATCTCTTCGATCCTTCGTGAGCAGTTGGAGCTCCTGCAACGGAGAACTCCTTGCGTCGACATCGAGACGACGCTAGAGGACGAACTCTATATCGAGGCGAACCAGTTCATCGACGAAGTGTTTTATAATCTCTTCGACAATACCGTGGTTCACAATACGCCGACGGATCTCACGCTTTCAGTCTTCGCGGGAACGGTCTCTGACGAAATCGTTGTCGAAATCCGTGACGACGGGGATGGGATTCCGGACCATCTTCAAGACTGCATCTTCGACCCCGGCGTTCGCACCGAGGAAAGTAGTGGTGATGGGCTTGGCCTCTATCTCGTCCGGAAACTCATCGAATCGTATGGAGGACGAATCGAGATTACGAGCGGTCCCGCCACCGGGACGTGCTTTCAGCTCCGGTTTCCGAAACGTGCCGCACACACACGGTCAGAGTCGATCGAGCAGCTGGATCAAACGGTTCCCGAAACGACCGGAAACAGTGAGTCGAGATCCGTCTCGTGATCGACGCGTTCGAACACGCGTCCGTCACGTCGGACGATTCCGGCGGATTCGAGATGCTCTAGGTGGGCGAACGCTTCGCCGGGTCCGTGCAAAATATGAATCGATGATAGCGAACCGAACAGTTCGGCACTGACTTCCCACGGGTTTTTCGGTCCCGATTCGAGCACGGCGAGTACACGATCCGTTCGCTCTCGATGATGCGCGATGATGTCTGCGGCGCGTCCGGCAGGATCGATGATCGGTCCTCGATGCCCCGGCCACGCTCGTGTGTATCCCCGATCGATCATCGCCGAGAGCGTCCGTAAATACGCAGCGAGTGCACCGTTTACGCGTGTGTCGGCACCACCGACGTTTGGCGTATAGTACGGTAACAAGGCGTCGCCACTGAACACTTCCTCACCGCTGACGCCCGGAAACGCGTAGCCGGTTAATCCGGCCGTGTGTCCGGGCATATGCACCGCCTCGAGTTGGATACCACCGAGATCGAACGTCGCTCCGTCCGTAAACGATGTCACATCGGGATGAACGGCTGTCGGATCTCTCGACGATTCCAGAAACGAAAGGAGCTCGTTTCGTTTCGCTTCGGGCATCCCCCATTCGTCGATCACTCGCCGTAGCCGGTCCGATTGTTCAGACATCGCGTCCGGATCCGCTTCGACGAGCGGTGCATCGGCTTCGTGGACGAACACCGAACAGTCACTTTCGGCTTGGATCTCACCGGCGAGACCGGAGTGATCTCCGTGATGGTGTGTCAACAGAATCTGTTCGATATCCTCAACGGAAAGTCCGTATCGGCCCAGCCCTTCGCGAAGGTCTGCCCGTGTCCGGTCGGTTCCGATACCGGTATCGATGAGCGTCGTCGTTGATTCCGGTTCAATTCCGAGCAGATATATGCTGTTTTCG
>SKKJ01000309.1 GCA_007121575.1 Natronomonas sp. | reverse complement strand
TGCTCAGCCACGAATCGGTGTTTCATCCGGAAGTAATTAAATGTCATTACTCAACACCGGTTTCAACACCGGTCCGAGCGATCACTTCGGTCGATACTCGAGGAGGTTCTGTGCGAGCGTTTTCGTCCCGGCTTTCATCGCCTCCGGTTCGACGTGTTCGTTCGGATTGTGGCTCAATCCTCGATCGCAGGCGGTGAACACCATCCCCGCCGGTTTTCCGATTTCGATAAAGTCCATCGCGTCGTGTCCACCGCCGCTCGCCATTCGCTGATAGGGCGTTTCGGTCTTTTCTGCTGCCGCGGCGAGCTGTTCGATCATGTGCTCATCGAGCGAAACTGGGTGGATACGCTCCATAACCTCGATCTCGACGGTGAGATCTCGTTCCTCAGCGATCGATTCGATCCGCTTTCGGATCCGTTCGTCGACAGCTGTCTGGTACGCCATATCGACGCTTCGGATGTCGATCGGGAACGTCACTTCACCGCTCACCTTGTTCGCTGAGGCGTCCGGTACGTCCATGTACCCGACCGTCGCGACGAGATCTCCTTCTCGACTGGCTTCCGTCCCGATCCGTTCGACGGCATCGATCATCTGGGCTGCACCGGCGACCGCATCTCGTCGTTTCTCCATCGGCGTCGCTCCCGAATGGTTCGGCAACCCCCGGACCGTCACTCGATCGCGAAGAATGCCTCGTATCTCTGTGACGATGCCGACCGGAATCTCTGCGGCCTCCAAGACCGGACCCTGTTCGATATGCAGTTCGACGAATCCGGCGATTCGATCGGTGTCGATGGTCGGCGTCCCGATCTCCGGTGGCCGAAATCCGAGTGTGTCCATCGCCTCTCGAAGTGAAACGCCGTCTTTATCCGCCGCTTCGAGCTGTGTCTCTTCGAGCAGACCAAGCGCGCCTCGACTCCCGATCAGTCCGACATTGAACCGTGCCGTCTCTTCCGCCCGAAAGATCGAGAGCGTGGGCGGTATTGCTGGCGACTCATCCAACTCATCGACCGCCTGCATCGCTTCGAGCGCCGTGACAACACCCAATCGGCCGTCGTACCGTCCCCCGTTTCTGACCGTGTCGAGATGGCTCCCCATATACAGCGACGATTCGGCACTTCGATCTGGCGTCGCGAACACGTTCCCCATTCGGTCGATCTCGACGTCGTAGCTATCCGGAATCTCTTCGAGTAGGTACGCGAAAGCCTCGTTTTCTCTCTCGCTGTATGCCAGACACGTCACTCCACCGTCTTCGGTTTCACCGATCGCTCCGAGTTCGGCGATCCGACGCTGCATCCGATCGACATCGATACGCTCATTGAACATACAGCGCAGTCAACGCCTCGGAATATAAAACACCACTTGGAGCGGTTATTTGCCCCAGAATGGATCGCGCTTTCGATGTTTATCCAAGTACATCCGAAGCGCTTCGAGCTCATCCGAGGGAATCTCACCGGCGAGTTCTTGCTCTATGATCTTCGCGTGTTTTTCGGGGAGTTCCGTCCACAGCTCGTCGCCTTCTTCGATCTGCCGGCCGACTGTCGGCCCGTCGATCGAGGCGGCGACCGATTCGCCGGCCCTCGCGGACTCGATATCCTCTCCGGCATCCTGTAACGACTTCAATTCTCCGACGCGCTCTGGCTCGTTGCCGGCCCACTTTACGACACGGGAGTTCCGTTTCAAGGTTCCCGAAAGCACTTCAACGCCGACGACTGCCGGATTCGACTGTCGAAAGACGTGATCTTCCAAGATTCTGAACCGACACGGCCGCTGAATCTTATCTAGAATCTGTTCTTGTTGCGCGTCTTCGATGGCGGCGACGTGTTCCTCGTACTCTTCGACGAGCTGATAGATGACGTCGTCAGCGAAGAGATCGACGTTACTGTTCTCGATCGCTAGCTCGGCGTCGTCGAGCACATCGACGTTGAACGCTAAGATCGCGGCGTGTTTCGGTTCGTCTGCAGTCGAGGCGACCGTCACGTCGCGAGGAGCGACATCGCCGACCTCCGCCCGAACGATCGGTATCTCCGCTTCCGCAAGCGTGCTCGCGATCGCTTCGAGCGAACCGAGCGTGTCCGCTTTGACGACGATTCCTTGCTCTTCGGTGACGACTTCGATATCTGCGAGTTCAGCACGAACCTCCGCGACGACCTCTTCGAGGTTGCGCTCGCGCACGACGCGAACAGGTGCGCCGGCCATCGCGTCATCGAGATCAGGCGCGGCGATCTTTACGCCCGCCGCGGCCCGCACCTCGTCGACTTGCTCGAACTGCTTTTCGGTGCGGATTTCGGCCAACGGGCGGGGCTGCAACAGGGCGCGGACTTCGGTGACGATCGGTTTGTTCTTCCCACCGACAACGATCGTATCGTTCGCTCGAATCGTCCCGTCATAGAGGACGGTATCGAGCGTGGTGCCGAAGCCGCGTTCGTCTTTGACTTCGAGTACCGTTCCGACGCCGGGACCGTCGACGTCGATCGACATCTCGGATTTGAGATATCGTTGCGAAAGTCCCATGAGGACGGTCAACAGATCCGGGATTCCCTCCCCGGTTTCTGCGGAGACCGGAACGACACCGATGTTCTCTCGGAAGTTCTGCACTCGCCAGTACATGTCGGCCGAAAAGCCCTCCTCGGAGAGTTGGCCGATGATCTCATAGAGCTTCTCGTTGAGCCGAGATTCGGCTCGATCGCTCTGCTTTTCGAGTGTCGTCTGTATCGGCGCGTCCGGGTTCGGATTCCAGCCCGGGACGGTGTCGACTTTGTTGGCGGCGACGATAAATGGCGTTTTGGTCCGTTTGAGAATATCCAACGCTTCGTGTGTTTGAGGTTGAAATCCGTCGTTGATATCGACGACGAGAATCGCGATGTCGGCGAGTGCGCCCCCGCGAGACCGGAGCGTCGAAAACGAGTGGTGCCCCGGTGTATCGATGAACAACAATCCGGGGAGATCGAAGTCGCTCGGATCGACGAGCGCGCCGGCGATATCCGAGATGGTTTCGAGCGGGACGGCGGTCGCACCGATGTGTTGGGTGATCGCTCCAGCCTCGCCAGCCGTTACGGCCGAGCCGCGAACCTCGTCTAACAGGCTCGTTTTCCCGTGATCGACGTGGCCGAGAACGGCGACGATCGGCGTCCGTAACTTCGCGGTGTCCCCGGCGTCGGTGGTGTCGGATTCAGACATAGAAAAGCCCCTTGTGTCTTTGTCGCCGCCGCGGTCATATAACCGTTTCAATCTCGCTTGGTCGGCTCCGACCGTTCGTTATCGACCCGAAAGTTCATACTGGATAAACGTCAACCGATTCGCATGCCCGATATACTTGCAGAAAACCTCTCTGAAAAGGAAGTTATGGGCTCCGATGGTGCCAACCTCGGAACTCTCTATAATATCACGATGGATCTCAAAACCGGCTCGCTCCGGTATCTCCTGTTGGATCCCGGCGAAAAGTCGGGTGAACTTGAGTTCGACCGTGATGAGCAAGGTAACTACCGCATTCCTGTCAATCGTGTCCAAGCGGTAAAGGATACTATCGTCGTTACCCGCTGAATTTGATGCACGTTCTTGATTCCCCGGCGTTTATTAACGATTACACCACGAGCGAGCAGATCGCAACGATCCCGCTCGTTCGTGAGGAACTCGAAGACGAGGCAGGATACCGATTCGATGCGCTCGAAGGGTCCGGAATGCGAATCCATATTCCCGATCCCGAAACCGTCGAACGCATCGAACGTGCTGCCCGTGAAACCGGCGATGCGGAAACGCTCTCGAGGACGGACGTTCGTCTGTTGGCAACGGCGTTCGAACTCGATGCCACCCTCGTTACCGATGACTACGCGATGCAAAACGTCGCCGAAAAACTCGATATCTCTGTCGACGTAATCGCACAGGACGGCATTGACGAGCGTCGCGAGTGGAAATTTCAGTGTCAGGGATGTGGTCGGGTCTTCGATGAGAACCATGACCGCTGTGAGATCTGTGGTAGCGACCTCAATCGAAAACGACCGTAATTATTGCGTCCGCCCGGAGTCAGCGAACAGCCTGTTGATCGATCTCCTCGAGCCCGACCTCAACGAGTTGTTTGAGGACTTCCTCCTCAGTGAGTCCGTACCGCGTCGCTAGCCCGTTGATTTGTTTCGCCAACCGTCCATCACACTCGAGACAGTAGCGGGCCATACCCATCGGTATGGTACCGCATC
>SKKJ01000296.1 GCA_007121575.1 Natronomonas sp. | reverse complement strand
CGTAACGAAAAGCGCCAATGCCCCCGACGAACTCTTGGATTGGTCGGTTGGCCTGCACGACGGATACGACGACGATCAAGGGACAGTAAACGGAGGTGCAGTCGTCGTCACCGATACGGACGGAACCGATCGCGTTCGTCTCGATGCGACGAGAAACGTCGAAGCCAACGTGGCACTGTACGACGATGACGGCGCCCAAACCGTCGGTATTAGCGACACGGGCGCGATAGTCGTTGGATCCGAGGATATCGCGGGCGCATTGGTTGTCGAAGACCAAAATGGCGACCTGATTTTCGAAGTCGACGAGACGGGAACCGTCACCGTCTCGGATACATTGGCGATAACCGTGGCGGGAAACGTCAATTGAGTAGCTGCGGGGGAGTTGACCGTGCCGTTGAGACGTGGGCGAATTCAACAGTGTCGGCATCCTTCCCGAGCCGTGATCTCGGAGAATCCGTCTCAAGCTGATAAAACCAGTTTCTGTACTGGAAGCACGACACATATTAGCACGGTCTATCTTACAGCAGAGATCGAGACGTATATACCAGTGTAGTATGTCTCTTTCTCACAATGGCTAACGAGATATCCATCGAACTCCCCGAAAAACATCAGCAACGGCTAGATGACGTCGCCGCAGTCGAACCCACGGTCCACGATCAAATCGAAACGATCGTCCTGCCTCAGATCCTCTCGTTGATCAACGACGCGTATCATCAACTCGAACCGGACGACAGAACGGACGCCACACCCGCGGACGAATCAGATTGACATCCCCCCACACGGTGCGGTGAGGACCTCGTGCTGCTCTTCGTTTCGAGGAAGCAAGCTCGTCGAAGAGACTGAAGAACGCCTCTGAGAGATCGCGTCTCTATAGCTGGGGAGGTGTACAGCTGGGCAACAGTCAATCCGGCCGCTTCAATGACAGCACCGTCCGTTCGAACGAACAGACCAGCGGTTCTTTCGGGTCGTTCACTTTGAAGACCTCGACGGCCATTGTGACGATTCCGCGCTCGCCGTCGCTCGTCTCGCGTTTGTCGGTCACCGTCGATTGGACCCGAATCGTATCGCCGTGAAAGACGGGGTTTGGATGCTCGACGTTGTCGTACGAGAGGTTGGCGACGATGGTGCCGTCGGTTGTATCCGGTATCGTCAGTCCCACGGCGAGACTCATCGTGTAGAGGCCGTTGACGAGCCGTTCGCCGAACTGGGTCCCCTCAGCGAATTCAGCGTCGAGATGCAGCGGCTGTTGGTTCATCGTCATATCGCAGAAGCTCTGGTTGTCGGCTTCGGATATCGTCCGCCGTTTCCCGTGTTCGATCGTTTCACCGATCTCGAACTCTTCGTAGTATTTTCCGGTCATTGTACTGGAGTGAGATGGAGCGGATTTCGTTTCATTCACAGCACCGTCCCGTGTTTTTTGTTCGGCAGGTCCTTCTCGATACCCTCATAAAAGGCGAAGCGGTTGGCGAGTTCGTCACGAAGCGAACTCGGTGGGACGACCTCGTCGATGACGACCTCGCTCGCCATCCGCCGAGCATCGATATCTTCGCGGTACTCCTCGCGAAGCTCTGCTTCCATACGCGCCCGTTCTTCGTCATCCTCGATGGCGGCGAGTTTCCTGGCGTAAACCGCGTTGATCGCGGCTTCGGGCCCCATGATCGCGATCTCACCGGAGGGCAACGCGATCGTCGATTCGGGATCGTACGCTGGGCCGGACATGGCGTAGATTCCGGCACCGTAGGCCTTCCGGACGACGACGCACTGTTTCGGCACCGTCGCCGAGGAGGTCGCATAGATCATCTTCTTGCCCTGCTCTAAGATGCCGTCCTTTTCGACTTGGGAGCCAGCCATGAATCCGGGCGTGTCGGTGAGATACAAAAGCGGGACATTGTACGCGTCACACGTCCAGATGAATCCGGCCGCTTTTTCGGCGGCGTCTGGGAAAATTGCCCCCGCCCGATGCGCCGGCTGATTGGCGATAACCCCGATCGAGCGACCGTCGATCCGGGCGAAGCCAGTCAGGATCTCTTTGCCGTATTCGGGTTGCAGTTCGAACCACGAGTCGGCGTCGACAACCCGGTCGATCAGATCGACCATGTCGTAGCCGCGGTTCGGTTCCTGCGGGATGATACCGTCGATCTCGTTCGTCGGATGCCTCGGCGGTTTGGGTTCGGTGTTCGGCGGTTTCTCGTCCGAGTTGTTCGGGAGATAACCGATGAGCTCCGCGACGAGTTCGCGGGCGTGTTCCTCGTCATCGGCGACGAGATCCGCGCTTCCGGAGTACTTCGCGTGAACGTCGGGGCCGCCCAGCTCGTCCAGGGAGATCTTCTCGCCAGTTACCATCTCGACCATCCGTGGGCTGGCGATCGCCATCGAGCTCATTCCTCGGACCATGACGGTGAAATCGGCGAAAACCGGCGTATACGCCGCGCCGGCGATACAGGGGCCATAGAGCACACAGATCTGCGGGACGCGGCCCGAGAGCATCGAATGGTTGTAATAGTACTTGCCGATCCCCTCGCGGTTCGCGAAGAAACCGGTCTGTTGGTCGATGCGGCCGCCCGAGGAGTCCATCAGATACAGCACGGGTTGTGCGGTTTTCAGCGCACGCTGTTGCATCCGGAGGAATTTCTCGACGCCCTTTGCGGCCATGCTCCCCCGCTTGACCGTGTAATCGTTGGCCATGAAATGGACGTTTCGACTTTCGAACTCGGCACCACCGGTGATGAGACCGTCCGCCGGAAGCACGTCATCGGCGTCGAACTCGGCGAAGGTACCGTCCTCGAAGAGGAACCCGTCAGTGTCGCCAGCATCGCCGTTGTTGAACCACAGATCGAGTCGATCCCTGACGAACAGTTTCCCCTGCTCTGGAAGCTGTTGTTTGTACTTTTCTTTGCCGCCTGAATGAATCGATTCGATCTCGGCCCATAACTGTTCTTCTCGGTCGGTCGGGCCGAGATCGAGATCGGCGTCCGGTTCGGACACCGAATCGGGCGTCGGTCGATCCTCCCCATCACTCTCATCGTAGCTCGCCTGTGCGAGTTCCTCGCCCTCGTTCGAAACGACGGTGACGTCGTCTTCGAACCGCTCGACGAGTGCCGCCGCGAGCGCCTGTGCCGTCTCTTCGTCCATCTCCGCGGCGACGCTGACTTTCATAGAGTCACCTCGACGCTCGGTCGTCTCCGCACATCCGTGTCGACGGGGCATAGTGATCGTGTTCCGAACATGTTCAGTACGATTTCGGGAAGCCGATCTCTCGGCTGATGTGGTTGTACGCCATCTGTTGGGAGACGGGTGCCAGACGAGTCAGGTTGATTTCGCGCCACCAGCGCTCGATGTCGTACTCTTTGGCGTACCCCCAGCCGCCGAAGGCCTGCATCGACTGTTTGACCGTCTCGATGCCGGCTTCGACCGCCGTCGCCTTCGCGACGTTCGTCTCGTATCCGCAGGGTTCGCCCTGGTCGTAGAGCCATTCCGCTTTCTGTCGCATCAACGCCGCCGCTTCGAGTCGAGCGTAGGGTTTCGTGATCGGGAACGAAACCGCCTGATGGGTGCCGATCGGCGCGTCGAACACCTCGCGATTGTTCGCGTACTCGATCGCGGCGTGCGCCGCGAGTTTGCCGATTCCGGTCCCGGCCGCCGCGAATCCGATCCGTTCGGGGTTTAGCATGTCGACGAGCGCCCACCAGCCCTCGCCGCGTTCGCCGAGGAGGTTCTCTTCGGGCACGCGAACGTCTTCGATGAACACTTCGCAGGATTTCGAGTAGTTCATCGCGTGCTTTTCGATCGGTGAGACGTCGATTCCCGGCGAATCCATATCGACGACGAAGAGGCTGATCCCCTCGGTGCCGCGACCGACGTCTTCGCGAGGGGTCGTCCGCGTGACGAGGATCATGTCGTCGGCGCGATCCGAGAATGTGATCCACGCTTTCTGGCCGTTGAGGACGTACTCGTTCCCATCTTTTTCGGCGCGAGTGGCGACGTTGAGCGTGTTCGTCCCCGCCTCGGGCTCGGTAATCGCGATCGAGAAGTTGCGTTCCCCGGCGGCGATATCGGTCAGATACCTCTCTTTTTGTTCGTCGGTTCCGTGCGTTTTCAGCCCGACCGCAGCCATACCGGCGGTCAATACCAGATACCACGTGCCGGCCATGCCACAGCCCTCGGCACAGAGCGTTTCCATGGCCAACCCCATCTCCTGCAT